>LOES01000116.1 GCA_001515955.1 Clostridia bacterium BRH_c25
ATCTCGAATCTCGTATCTCGAGTCTGAAGAATGCTTCGCATTCTCCTACTTAGTACTTTTCCGTAACTGACTTCAGTTGCATGAATAAAGTCAAATAATCAGGCCCACCTGCTTTTGAATCAGTGCCGGACATATTGAACCCGCCAAAAGGATTGACTCCTACCAATGCTCCCGTGCACTTTCTGTTTAAGTAAAGGTTTCCTACATAAAACTCACGCTTCGCTTTTTCCAGTACACATCTGTCATTTGAATATACAGCACCTGTCAATCCGTATACCGTATCATTTGCGATATCCAACGCATCACTAAAGTCCACAGCTTTGATGATTGCAAGCACCGGACCGAAAATCTCCTCCTGTGCTATCCTTGAATTCCTGTCAACATCAGAAAATATGGCAGGGTAAATAAAATAACCGCCTTCCTTACCCCGTTCCCCACCTATAATCAATCTCCCCTCATCCTTGCCTGTTTCAATGTATGCCGTTATTTTTTCATATGCTTTTTCGTCTATTACAGGCCCGATATTTACATCAGCTTCAACTGGATCCTCTATTTTAAGAGTTTTTGTCCTTTCAACTATCTTCTCAAGCATTTTGTCGTATACATCTTCAACAATTATTGCCCTGGAACAGGCTGAACATTTTTGTCCCTGGAAACCGAAGGCTGAAGTAACAATACCGTCGGCAGCAGCATCCAGATCAGCATTCTTATCAACTAATATTGCGTCCTTACCTCCCATTTCAGCCGTTACACGCTTTATCCATTTTTGCCCCGTGCTTATTTCTGCTGCTAATCTGTTGATTCTCAAACCTATATCTTTTGAGCCTGTAAAATTTATAAACCTGACCTTAGAATGGGTGACCAGATAATCACCAACCTTTGATCCTGAACAAGGCAAATAATTCACCACTCCTGATGGAAGGCCAATCTCTTCCCATATCTCCATGAGCTTGGCTGCAATCACAGGTGTCGTGCTTGCCGGCTTCATTATTATTGTATTTCCTGTAACGATAGCAGCTGCAGACATCCCTGTCAGAATAGCAAGGGGAAAATTCCAGGGAGCTATAATCAATCCCACTCCCAAAGGTATATAATAGCATTCGTTGTTTTCACCCTGCACCTGTGATATAGGCACACCGGAGGAAAGATCAAGAATTCTTCTTCCGTAGTACTCAAGAAAATCTATTGCTTCAGCCGTATCAGCGTCTGCTTCAATCCATGTCTTCCCCGCCTCCTTAATCAACCATGCTGAAAACTCATATTTTCTCCTGCGCATAATTGCTGCTGCTTTGAAAAGATAATTCGCCCTTATTGCAGGAACCTCATACTTCCATGTCCTAAATGCAATATCTGCTGCTTTTACAGCTTTATCGGCCAATTCAATGGAAGCACCTGATACAATACCTATAACCTGATCATACTCAGATGGATTCAATGATTTTATACTATTTTCAGTGGTGTATCTTTCACCGCCTATTACCAGCGGATATTCCAGCCCTATCTGCTCATTCACCGCATCCAGAGCAGATTTCATAGCCGCAATATTATTTTTCCTTGTAAAGTCTGTCAGTGGCTCATTAATATAATTTGTTAACATTTTGCTCCTCCTATTTTTTTCCGCTGTATTTATCCTTTTTCAGCAGTATTTTGACTATCTATAGCAAAACAGCTCCTACAAAATTGGCAGGAGCTGTACTATTTTGCACAACATAAATTAAACCGCTTTCAAATGAAGGCGGTTGCAGCACAAAAACAACCTAACAGGTTGCATACGCTGCTCCTTTCCAACGGGAGGCATTACCGTTTCCAGCAATACCCTAACGGTCTATATCCCGTAGCCCAATGCTTTAGGTATATAAACTCGGAGCTATTCAATTTTTTTTGCAGTCTACTCTTACATTTATTTTAGCATCTTTATCAGCAAGTATCAAGTATACAGGATACAGAAATAAAAATTTATATTCATATGCAAGCATTAACCATCGGTCATAACTCAATTATATCAGGGTCATAATTTAGGTCCAGACCATAGAAATTTATATAGCAGTAAATGAATTCTCTCTTGTATGGTCCCTCCCGAAGCAGTCTTTTCAGTTTTTTCCTGTATTTATCCTCATTCCATTTCTTATCCCTTACATAGCGTTTTTTACCAAGTTTCCAGAACTTATGAGGAAAGACCAGCATTGCCAGCAGTATCTCATATTCCTCCCTTGCCATGGGACGTACCTTGCAATAGCTCTCGATCATCTTTCTGCACAAGTCAAAATCCCATTTGAATCTTTTCTTTGTAAGCACCCTTCTTATCAGCTTTCCAAGATCACTCACAGGAATATCGTATTGGCAGGACTCCAGATCAATTATGAATAATCTGTCATCCTTGTCAACAAGAATGTTCTGATAATAAAAGCTGTCATGGCAGACATAGGCTTCATGCATATAATACTCGCAGAGCTCCTTGTATCTGCTGTGATCAAGAATTTCCAAGGCATACTCTGCCTCCTTGCGGAAATGATCGATACTGCTTCTATATGTATAATCAAACTCAGCCTTTAGCTTTAGCTTATCTATATAATCCTTGAATTCTCCCAACTCATTCCTGCATTTTGTAAAGCTTTTGCTCCATTTTTTTACATGGGATTTTATTTTCACATGCTTTGGCTCTTTAAAGTCCTTTGCCATGATATGAAAACTCGCCAGCAGCTCAGTACATCTGAGTATTTCATCCGCATTTGAAAAGCTTGCTTCACACCCATCAATCCAACAGGTAAGATAGAAAGCTGCATTACTGTGCTTGATCAATGCCTTTCCTTCCTTTGTGTAATAATACTCCGCTATGTTGTCACAGCCTCTTTCCTTTAAATACTTCATTATGTAAAAGCTTTTTTTTGCTTTTCTATAACCGTGACTTACCCGTTTCAAACAAAAGACTCCTCTGTCGGTGTGAACCATATATGCGCTTCTTACTTTGTCCACCGTATCTGCGTAAAATTCATAATGCTTCAATACTTCTGAAAGCATCTTCTTCTCACTTTGACTTATATTCGAGGTAAATTGGGTTTCTGGTCCTGTCTGCATTATACTCACTCCAATTACGAAATTTGATTGAACAAAGCAAAGGGTATTTCGCAAAACACATATTATATTATATTTTGGAGTTGTATAATATATAATTTAAATATTAAATTTATTATTGTTGTGAATAATTTGTTCTGTTTATGTTGACAAACGCTCAAAAATAATATAAAATAATATTCGTTGCTGTATTTGGGCCTTTAGCTCAGTTGGTTAGAGCAACCGGCTCATAACCGGTTGGTCCGGGGTTCGAGTCCCTGAAGGCCCACCATAATGCCTTGGTAGCTCAGTCGGTAGAGCAGAGGACTGAAAATCCTCGTGTCGGTGGTTCGATTCCGCCCCAAGGCACCATTTAGAGAACTAACGTAGTGGAAACTGCGTTTTTTTGTTTTTTGAAAAGGGAACGGATAACAGGTCACACACTGAAATCCGCGGAAATACACGATATCATAGCCAACCGTGTCTTCCGTGTAACATCCGTGTCTCCCGTGTTACCCGTTCCCCCGTCACCCTTATGCTTGTCCGCTTCTTTTGTAAAAGAATGTCTTCACCGGCTCCAGCTTGTATCTCTGCGGAAGTATTATCTGCTCTGTGCTACCTACAAATAACACACCGCTGCTGTTTAAAGACCCCCTGAACTTATGGTACATTACCGACTTAGCTTCCTCTGTAAAGTAAATCATCACGTTCCTGCATACTATAAGGTCACAGTTTTCCGGATATTTATCATCCAATAGGTTGTGGTGCTTGAATTCTATGCAGTTTTTTATCTTATCGCTTATTTTATAACTTTCTCCTACGCTAGCGAAATAATTACTTACAAAATCCTTAGGTAGGTTTACTAGACTCTTTTGTGCATATATTCCCAGCTTTGCCTTGCTTACAGCACCGTCGTCTATATCTGTTGCGAGTATTTTAAGACAGCCCAGATCAACGAACCGGCTCATCATCATAGCCAGGGAGTATGGCTCCTCCCCTGTAGAACAGGCGGCACTCCATATTTTGGGCCTTTTGTTGAGTTTCATAATATTGGGCATTATTTCCTTTTCAAGCATCTCCCACTGAGCAGGATTTCTATAAAACTCAGACACGTTTATTGTGAGATAATTGATAAATTCATTATATAGCTTTGAATCCTGTGTCAGCGCCTTAAAATACAAATCATAATCATCATGATTGTTTCGCCGTATAAGCGAGTCTATCCTTCTTCTCATCTGCCGCTCCTTGTAGCTGGACAGATCAATTCCGGTAAGCTTCAGAATCTTCTCTTTGAATCCCTCATAATTTGTCAGCATTCCACTTCTCCTTATGCAGTTTTTATAATAATAAACAAACAGCGCGTTTCTACAATTCATACTATTTTTCTACAATCAATTCTATCATACTGCAAAAAGAAAAAAAAGTCGTGATATTATTACATATCACGAAAATATAATGTAAAGGGGGTCTCAATGTATTTTGTGAGGTCAGTACTATTGTTGACAATATAAAAAAATTTATACATGCAAATTGCTAACGATAAAGATTTTATTCAGACTTTTTTCATCAAAAAACACATAACTTGCAAAATTTAAGTTATGTGCCTGTATTAAAAACTATTTATGTTGATTATAAGCTTGCTACCTTGACCGGCTGTTCGAAAATTCCTCTCTTTACCTCTGTTGCTGTCATATGCCCGGCTTTCAGCTTTTCCGCCAAATAATTGCAAGCATCCCAAGGGTTAACACTTTCACCGCAAGTAAAAACATCTACTGCAGCATATCCCAATTCCGGCCATGTGTGTATGGTAAGATGGGATTCTGAAATCACTACTACACCACTGACACCCTGAGGGCTGAATTTGTGGAATGCAATTTCCCTTACCTCTGCTCCTGCTTCCAGTGAAGCATCTACCATTATTTTTTGTATTCTGTCCCTGTTGTTCAAAATATCGAAGCTGCATCCATAAATCTCTGCAAGAATATGACGGCCCAAAGCATTCATCTATTTTTCCTCCTTTTATCCAGTCTATCTGTAAGGCTTTAGGTTATGCATTATAGAATAAAAAGTGAAATTTTATCCTGTCAATAAAAATAATTTTATCATTATCAATGAAAAAGTCAATACATTTGATTGAATTTCATTAAATTCATGCATATATTTATAATAGCTATATAAAACATAGGATTTATTTGATTATACTTAGATTTACTGCTCAGAATAAGCTTTAATTATAACGAGTAGGGGCGTATATTCCACCTTAATTCGTCACGCCCCGTTAAACGAGTTTCAAATAAGTCTTCCTTGATTGTTAAGTATTACAATATTAGGCTTATTTATTATACTATATATTACATAAATTATGCATTTAAGTAGAAAGTGACATTGATTTCAAATAGAAAAATCCTCCTATATCAATATCCGTATAGAAGGATTTTTACTCTCTGCTTTTACTCTTCTGTTGGTTCGATAAGCTCTCTGATACTCAAGCTCATTTTCTTTTCTTCCGGTTTTATATCAATTATCTTTGCTTTAACAGTATCTCCTATATTCAACGCATCTGCCGGCTTGGAAATCCTTTTGTCAGATATCTGTGAAATATGAACAAGTCCGTCGATGCCAGGTTCAAGCTCTACAAAGGCTCCAAAGTTCGAGAACCTTAATACCTTTACATCTACTATGTCCCCTACCTTATACTTATCTCCTGCAGCTGCCCAAGGCTCAGGCAATGTCTGTTTCAGCCCAAGAGAAATCTTCTTCTTATCCTTATCAACTGCCAGCACCACTACTTCAACCTTATTACCGGGCTTAACAACCTCTGAAGGATGTTTTACCCTTGACCAGGACAGTTCAGATATGTGTATGAGACCATCTACTCCGCCGATATCGACAAAAGCGCCAAAATCGGTAAGTCTCTTAACCTCACCGGTTAACCTCTGTCCTGCTTCAATACTTTCCCATACTGCTTTTTCTTTGATTTCCTGCTCTTTCTTCAAAAGCACTTTTCTGGATACAACAACTTTTCTCTTTTCAGGATCATATTCTATCACACTTACCATTACTCTTGTATTAACATAACCGCTAAGGTCCTCAGAGTATCTTATATCAAACTGGGATGCCGGCATAAATGCCCTGATGCCCATCAATTCAACTATCGCTCCGCCTCTGACTATCTCTTTGACGTAACCTTCTATAGGGGTCTTTTCATTGAACGCTGCCTCTATCTTATGCCAATTCTTTTCTGCATCAAAAAGCTTCTTCGAGAGTACTACATTGCCTTCGCCGTCATTGATGCTTACAACGACCACTTCCAGTTCGTCCCCTGCTTTTATAAGCTCTTTGAGATTAGCTTCAGGCTCCCATGTATAGTCTTCCTTCTTTATTATACCGTCGGATTTATATCCAATATTGACCATGACCTCATCATCCGTAACCATGATTACGGTTCCCTTTACTGTATCACCTGCGTAGACTGTTCTCATGGTCTTCTCATATTCTTCCATCATATTTTCCTGATTTTCAGTAATACCTTCCTGGTTCTCAACAATGTTTTCCTGATCCTCAATAATACCTTCCTGGTTCTCAACAATGTTTTCCTGATTCTCAGTCATGTTGTCATTAATCTCTTGCATCTTTCCGATAACCTCCTTAATTACCCAATCAGGTGTGGATGCACCCGCTGTAATGCCAATTCTCCCTAATCCCTTCAGCACATCTATGGGCAAATCCTCTGCTTTCTCAATATGAAAAGCTTTATTGCAATTTTCCTTGCATATTTGGTAAAGCTTGTTCGTATTGGAACTCTCCCTGCTTCCGATTACAATCATGCAATCAACATTCTTCGAAAGCTGTTCCGCCGATTCCTGCCTCTTCTCGGTTGCGCTGCAAATAGTATTAAATATAATTGCATTTTTGTATTTTTTTTGTATAGCATCCACTACGCTGTCCCAAATTTTTTTTGTAATTGTAGTTTGTGCAACTAAACATATTTTATCATATATAGGAAGTTTGTCTACTATTTTTTCGTCTTCCAATATGTGAGCAGTGTAACCGCACCATCCGTTGGTTCCTATAACCTCCGGGTGGTTTTTATCCCCAACAATGAATATTTTATATCCTTTTTGATAATAATCCCTTACTTTTTTGTGTATCGCCGAAACATACGGACAAGTGCAGTCAATATACTTAAAACCCTTTTCTTCAAACAGTCTGTATTTTTCCTCAGCAATTCCATGGGAACGAATTATAAGCTCTGCTTCTTTATCCTTGATTTCATCAATATCGTCAATGGAATGTACACCTTGCTCCTCAAGCTTTCTTATGACTTGTTTGTTATGTATAAGAGGCCCGTAAGTAAAAATCTTTCTCTCGTATATATTATCTACTTCATTAAAAGCTTTATCCACAGCTTTTTTTACTCCAAAACAAAAGCCTGCATTTTCATCAAGAATTATTTTCATCTTCTGCATCCCTCTTAAGTTCATTAACTTTATTCATAATATCAAGACTGATTTTAAGATAATCGTTATTAAACAACTTTTTGTCATAATACTCCGTAAGCTCAATGGGCTTTCCAATAATAACCCTTGTCCTTCTAAAAAACTTATAACTGCTTATAATTGCTACCGGTAGAACAGGTACCTTTGATTTTACAGCAAGCATTGCAATACCAGGTTCAGCTGCCGCTTCGCTGGTTTTCATCCTTGTACCCTCAGGAAAAAGGCCAAGCACCTTTCCACTGCCTAAAAGCTTAAGAGATGTTTTTATGCTCCTTATGTCGGCTTCCCCTCTCTTTATTGGAAATACGCCCAGCCCATGCATCAGTGCTCCGATCAATTTGTTCCTGAATAATTCAACCTTTGCCATGAAGTACATTCTATGCGGAAGTGATATGCCGACAAATATGGGGTCTATCGCACTCATATGGTTCGCACATGCGATATATGCCCCGCCTTTCGGAACATTTTCCTTTCCTGTTACTCTGTAATTGTAGAACAATAGGAATATTGGTATAAGCAATGCTCTGGCAAAGCTATACAGCACTCATACCCCTCCTTTCACTTATATTTTACTAATAACTTCATCAAGGACTTCTTCAACCTTTTTTCCCGTTGTCTCTATAATAATTGCATCAGAAGCTACCATCAGAGGAGATTCACTCCTTGTAGAATCTATGTGATCTCTTTTTTCTATCTGGGATTTTATATCCTGAATTTCTGCATCATAGCCCTTCTGTTTCAATTCATTGTATCTTCTCTCTGCTCTCTCCTCAACTGAGGCAGTAATATAAAACTTTATATTTGCAGAAGGAAAAATTACTGTTCCTACATCACGTCCATCCATAACAACATTCTTGTTACGGGATATCTTTCTCTGAAGCTCTACCATCAGCTTTCTAACCTCAGGTATTGCAGCAATGTAGGAAACATTCCTGTTGACATTCTCTTCCCTTATCTCTGCATCAGCAGCTTTTCCATCAAGATATATGCTGTTTTCCCTGAAGTCTATGTCTGTTTTCACAGCCATATTGATTATGCAGTCCAATTCCTTCAGTGGAATATTCTCTCTAAGAACCTTCAATGTGAGCGCCCTGTACATTGCACCCGAATCAATATACGTATATCCTATACAATCAGCTAATTTTCTGGCTATAGTACTCTTGCCTGCACCGGCAGGTCCGTCTATAGCTATGATTTTGTAATCCATATCGGGTATCCCCCTAAACTCGTTTAATCCATAAAGAAGCTTGTTTCCACAGGCATCATATATATTACATTTTATCAGAATGCTTCTGAAAATAAAAGTTTATATTATTTTCAAGACTCAACCTTCTATAAAGCAGAGTAGAGTCTCCATCTGAATCCTTGAGATCAGCCATGGCTGAAGGAATTCACTTTAATCTCACACGGTCAATGAGCACCAGATTATTATTAACATATATCAGCTTGCCCGGCTCCGGTACAGTTATATTATCTGATACGGAGGTAACCTTGAGTATGACAGTATCATGGTAATTCGCACCACTTGCCTCTATTACATCGTTGTCTTTTACTTGAAGCCATACAGAGTTGCCTGCAGAAGTACCGGCACTTTCCCCATTGACATAGAAAACCAGGGGGCTCATGCTTGAAAGATTCTCAATAGTAATCTCGATTTCCCCTTTTCTTATAAAAAGCTGGCTGTCTGCTATAGACTTACCTTCCAGTCTGTCAGTTCTGCTAATAAAGGTCTTTAATGTCTGGTTCATCAGCAGAACCTGCGAAGCTATAAGTCCGGCAAATAATAAAACAAGTGCCCTGTTTATCAAAATGTTGATTCTGTTCCACCAGTCCTGAAAGCTTTTGTTCAATTCCATTCCTCCCTTATTTATCTTCATATAGATAATTCCTATTATGGGAGGTGTTTATTCAATTATGCATTCATACCTGCGGCATAACCTGTAGAAAATGCAATCTGCAGGTTGAAACCTCCTGTAAAAGCATCAAGATCAATTATTTCACCGGCAAAATACAGTCCATTGATAAGCTTTGATTCCATAGTCTTGGGGTTTATTTCCTTCAGATTGACTCCTCCTGAGGTAACAATAGCCTCTTCTATTGGTCTTGTGCCCGATATAGTGATTGTAAAGTCCTTAAGCAGCTTTACGAGAGCTTTTCTCTCTGCTTTTGTAATCTGATGAACCTCTTTTGTCTCATCTATGCCCGAGAGAACAATAACAACAGGTATCAGCTTCTGCGGCAGCAGCTCCTCAAGTGAATTTTTAAACTGCTTGTTTGTATACTTTTCAAAATCACGTATTATCCTTTTGTCCAGCTCTTCTTCCGAAAGAGCAGGCTTAAGATCAATGCATATTTTTATCTCCTTATTTTTCCGAAGGTAATCCGAAACATAAAAGCTTGACGACAATATTACAGGCCCTGAAAGCCCGTAATGAGTGAATAGCATTTCTCCAAAGTCCTCATATACCTGTTTCCCATCAGCAATTGCTCTAATTGAAACATTTTTCAGTGAAAGTCCCTGCAATTCCTTTATGAATGCGTCTTTGACAACTAGCGGCACTAAAGAAGGCATAAGGCTGCTAATATTATGTCCTGCTCTTCTGGCTATTTCATATCCTTCACCTGTTGACCCTGTCTGAGGGTAAGATACTCCCCCGGTACAAAGGATGACCGAACTGCAAACAATAACCTCTCCATTGCCAAGTAGTACTCCGCTGACTGCACCATCCTCCTGCCTGATGTTCAACACCTTGCTGTTAAGCTTCACATCAACCCCATGCTTGTTAAGATATCTTTCCAGAGCTTTGATTACATCCCTTGATTTGTCGGATTCAGGGAAGACCCTGCCGCCTCTCTCCACTTTGGTTTTAAGTCCCAGGGTTTCCAGAAGTTTTACAAGATCATTATTGGAAAAATTATTGAATGAGCTGTAAAAGAATTTGGAATTCTTAGGTATATTCTTCATAAACTCGTCAAAATCAGCTGAATTGGTTACGTTACATCTTCCTTTTCCGGTAATAAACAGCTTCTTGCCGAGTTTTTCATTCTTTTCTACAAGTATGGTCTTTCTCCCCATTGAGGCAGCTGTTCCTGCAGCTATCATTCCTGCCGGACCTCCCCCAAGGACTGCTACATCATATCTCAAAGAAATCATCCTTTCCTGCTGCTGTTAATACACCTCAAGTGACTTGTGTCATTGAGGCAAAACACTACCGGTTTTTCCGGTACATTATCGGAAAAACCGATAACAGATATGGAAGCGTTATCTATTCTGAACTTGGTATAGTTAACGATATCAATCCCCAGTATTCTGATTATTGCAGCTTTTATTGCGGTACCGTGAGAAACCAATAATATGTTTTTGCCAATGTGTTTGCTTACTATTTCTAAAATGGCATTATAAGTGCGTTCTGTAAGGTCTAAAAAAGTTTCTGCTCCTGGCAGCCTGAAATTGGCAGGGTCCTCTCTGTAAACCCTGAAATGCTCGCTGTACTTCTCTTTTATTTCGTTTATAGTCATGCCTTCCCAGGGGCCAAGACATATTTCATGATACTTCTCAGATTTAACAATACTGCAGCTTCTGCAGTCTGCTACAATTTCAGCTGTTTTCAATGCTCTTCTAAGGCTGCTGGAGTAAATAACATTTATATCTTCCCCGGCGAGCCTTTCTGCCAGCTGATGTGCTTGTATTATACCTGCAGTGCTTAGCTCGATATCAGTACTTCCCTGCACTTTGCTTGCTTTGTTCCACTCTGTTTCCCCGTGCCTTACAAGATAAAGCCTTGTCATTTAATCCCCCCTCATTTTTCCATATTATTATATCACATAATAAATAAAAAAATCCTGCTTTGATATAAAGCAGGATTTTTGCTATTCGTCCTTACCCCCGGAAAAGATGTTATATTTGTTCCATATCTCCTCCAAACTTGCAAAAGAAGTTGATATATTCTGCTTCTCTTTTATGCCGACAGCTACAATAAGTGCGTTCATAACACTCATGGGTGCTACTATTGAATCAACGAAGGACTCCATGTTGCTCTTTGCAATAAGTGTATTATCGGCATGAGAGCAAAGTGGAGACAGCATGCTGTCTGTTATTGCAATTGTATTAGCCCCTCTGGATTTTACATACTCCAGAGCCTTCACAGTCCTTGATGAGTATCTCGGGAAACCTATCGCAATAACAAGATCATCTTTACCAATCCTGAAAAGCTGCTCAAATATATCCCCTATGGTATATGTTACAACATATACATTATCTCTAATCAGGTTGAGATAGAAGCCGAGGAATTCCGAAAGAGCTGTAGAGCTTCTCAAGCCTATTATATATATGCTCTTGGCTTCAGATACGCTTTTTACTGCCTGATCGAAGCTCGCATTATCTATCTCTTCCATTGTTCCCCTTATATTTTCCATGTCTGATTTCAGTACATTCTTCAATATGCTGTCCTTGTTTGTATAATCCGAACTCATTTCTATTCTCTGGACTGTAGTAAGCTTTGTCTTTACCATTTCCTGCAGCTGCTTCTGCAGTTGGGGATATCCGATATAACCTATGGCAATTGCAAATCTCACCACTGTGGATTCACTTACCCCAACCTTTTCACCAAGCTTGGCGGCAGTCATAAATGCGGCTTTATCATAGTTGTTCATTATGTACTGTGCAATTATCTTCTGCCCTTTGCTCAGCTTATGGAAATTTGTCTGTATGACCTTCATCAAATCAATAACTTCACTCATATCTATATCTCCAATTACTGCATTGAATTTTGAGCTATTATGTATCCCATTGAAAGAGCTTTCCTGTTAAGTTCTTCCGTACCCTTCGGAACTCTGGCAAGCACTGCCTTTTCCAAGGATTCCTTCGATACCATTTTTGTTATCTCAACTATCGCTCCAAGTGCAACTATATTAGTTACCATTGGCTTTCCCAGTTCTTTAACTGCCGTATCAAGTATAGGCACGCTGTATATTTTCTTGTTTCCTTCTACTTCTACATTTACAGAGTTATCTATAATAAGTATTCCATCATCCTTGAGACCCAAACTGTACTGTTCATAAGACTTTTGAGTCAAAGCAAGCAATATATCACAGCTTCTCACCTTAGGAAAGTCTATAGCATCATCGGATACAATTACTTCTGATTTGCTTGCTCCTCCTCTTGCTTCCGGACCATAGGACTGTGTCTGCACTGCGTTCTTTCCGTCATTTATGGCACCTTCAGCAAGGATAATCCCTGCCAGCAACAACCCCTGTCCGCCGGATCCGCTGAGTCTGACCTCATATTTTCCCATCACTATCTCTCCTTCTTTAATTTATCGACAATTTTCTGGTACTCACTGGTATATTCCGGTTCCGGACTATTCTTAAATTCACCAATGAAAAATTTGCCTTCAAGTGCTTCAGGAGATAGCTTTGATGCTGCAGAGACGTTAACTGCATGGTTTTTCTGCCATTCCATCATATCAACCGCACTGCCCTTCTTATTCTTTCTTCCATAATACGTCGGGCACATACTCATCGCTTCTATAAGTGAGAAGCCGTCATTGTTCAATGCATTCTGAACGAGTGATGTCAAGAGGTTTGCATGATAAGCAGTTGCCCTTCCTACATAAGTAGCTCCTGCTGAAGCTGCAAGGTTGCATATGTCAAAGGCTTTGTCAATATTTCCGTAGGGAGCTGTAGTCCCCTTATCAAATTTAGGAGTTGTGGGAGAGTACTGTCCCCCTGTCATTCCATAAATATTGTTGTTATATACAATAGCTGTTATGCCTATATTCCTTCTGCATGCATGTATCAGATGGTTCCCGCCTATAGCAGTGGCATCACCGTCACCCATAATTACTATTACCTTAATGTCCGGCTTTGCCATTTTAATACCTGTAGCAAAAGCCAGGGCCCGTCCATGGGTGGTATGAAGAGTATTAAAATCCAGATAGCCGGGTGCTCTTGATGAACAGCCGATACCTGATACAACACATACCTTGTTTTTATCAAGGCCTGCTTTTTCAATGGCCAATGCTATTGATCTCGTGATGGTTCCGTGGCCACAGCCCGGGCACCATATCTGCGGAAGCTTATCGGTTCTAAAATAATTCTCAATTAAAGTGCTGGGCATTTTAGAGTACCTCCTCTATCTTCCTGATTATCTCTTCAGGATAAATAATCTCACCGTTTACCTTGTTGACTCTTTCAATTTTGGTTATGTTATTGCATATTCTTTCTACTTCAAAAACCAGCTGTCCAAGGTTCATTTCTGCTACTACGATGGTCCCAATCTTTTCAGCCAGCTCTCTAAGCCTTTTTTCCGGGAAAGGCCAAATGGAAATCGGTCTGAATATACCCGCCTTAATGCCGTTTTTTCGCAGAGTGTTCATTGCAGATTTTGCAGCTCTGGCCACACAGCCGTATGATAGTATCAATACCTCTGCATCTTCCGTATTTTCTTCTTCCCAGGATATAATATCATCCTTATGCTCTTCTACTTTATTGCAAAGCCTTCTTATTAGTTTATCCGCTACTGCACCACTGTTGCTTGGAAAACCTGTTTCATCGTGTACAAGCCCTGTAACATGATATCTGTAGCCGGTGCCAAAATCAGCCATCGGGGGTATTAAATCCTCTTCAGCCTCGTAGGGCAGATATTCCTCGCTGCTGCATTCCGGTCTTTTCCTGTCTATTATTTCAATTTCTGAAGGGTCAGGTAACTGTACTTTTTCTCTCATATGTCCTATTACTTCATCCATCAGGAGTATTACAGGGGTTCTATACCTTTCAGCCATATTAAAAGCCTTTACAGTCAAATCAAAGGTTTCCCTTACTGATGAAGGTGTAAGCGCTATTACAGGATGATCTCCATGGGTTCCCCATCTTGCCTGCATTACTTCCCCCTGTGCCGGTGATGTTGGCAGGCCTGTGCTTGGGCCTCCTCTCTGGACATTTACTATTACACAAGGCACTTCTGCAATTGCAGCATAGCCTATATTTTCCTGTTTGAGAGAAAAACCGGGTCCACTGGTTGCAGTCATACTCTTTGTACCTGTAAGAGAAGCGCCTATAACAGCAGCCATACCTCCGATTTCATCTTCCATCTGAATAAACCTTCCGCCTACTATCGGCAGCTTCTCTGCAGATAGTTCCGCTATTTCTGTAGATGGTGTTATAGGGTAGCCTGCATAGAATTTCATTCCGGCAGCAATCGCACCTTCAACGCAAGCTTCATTTCCTTGCATTAACCTAACCTTGCTTTTCATTCTTCTTCCTCCCTACATATATCGCATAATCCGGACACCTGAGTTCACACATTCCGCACTGTATGCACTTATCAACATCTGGCATTACTACCTTGTCATTTTCAAGTGCCAGAGCCTTGGTAGGACAAAATGCAACACAGATACCGCAGCCTTTGCACCACGCAGGTTTGATTACTACTTTACCATTATCTGTTTCCCCTGCTTTAACGTCCTTATTCTTCATTTCCCCGACCTCCAAAAACATTCTTTGAGATAATGCAATTTTTATTTCATTTTTTAGGGCAATAATAAAATTTTGCAATTTTCCCTTCATTTTTTAGTATATATGAAAATATAGTCTAATGCAATATTGAAAAGCAAATTAATTGCATATTTTTACTAAGTTATATGTAAATACTGCTACTATGTACTAGGTTTCATATATGGTTATTATTCTCCTGTTCCCATTTTTTCTTATTCCAAAAATTAGATTTTTATCTTTTAAGGACTTGTTCAAAAAATCCACAACATTATATAGCTCCTCGCCCTCATCAAATTCTTTGACTGCTTTCAGCTTCAGCTCTTCTTTTTTTGACATTGGGTTTTCAGCTCCTTTCTATTCTTCAAGTAATATGCTAAGCACTAATTATATTACATCCGGGTCATACCTCATATGTTGCACATAATATGAAAGGGGGGATATGTATGCCAAATGGCTTAACTGCATTAGATTCAAATCATCCGGCGGAAAACACAAGCCAGGATGATTTATTTGAACTGGAATTAATCAGGGATGATATAATAAGCGATATACTCTTTCTCATAGGAACTCTAATATCTATTCACGTAAACTTTGAAGCAGAAAAGGAAATAGTCTGCCCTGAAGAAACGCAGACTTCCGTTCAGAGTACAGCCGCAGTGGAAGCTACACGTATTGGGCGGATAATCATAGTTATCCTGCTTTTTCTTGCAGGAACGATAATAATTGCATATACCACTTATTCCAGATTAAGCAAACAAAAAGCTGAACTCAGTGAAAGCTCCGGTCAAGTAGTTTTAAATAATATCAAAGGCGGTGAATTAGTACTCGCCGGACTCCTTGTCAGAATAGCCGGCTATGTATTATCTTATGCGGGATCCCGCATCAGGGCTGAAAATCCTGTTTGAAGCTCCAATCCTTAAGCCTGTTTATATCCTCATAGCCTGTAAAGTCGACATTCAATGGAGTTATTGAGACATATCCGTTCCTTACAGCATATATGTCGGTATCCACCCCTAGTTCGTCTTCTATAAGCTCCCCGGCAAGCCAGTAATAGCTATCCCCCCGGGGATCCTTCCGTTCCTCAAAATTGTTCTTGTACTTTTTCACCCCCAGCTTTGTTATCTTTGTTCCCATCAGCTCTTTGACATCTTTTATTTCCGGAATGTTTATATTCAGCAATGTACCAACTCCGGACCCATATTCCAGAACTTGCTCTATAATATCTGCAGCAACCTCGGCGGCAGGTGAAAAATCAGTCTCTCCATGCTTCTCGTAAGACACTGCTATAGACGGTATTTTAAAAATCGAGCCTTCAATAGCAGCAGATACTGTTCCTGAGTATATTATATCCGTTCCCAGGTTTTCCCCATCGTTAATGCCTGATACAATGAGATCAGGCCGTGATCCCAACAGTGTTTCTACACCTAGCTTTATACAGTCTGCAGGTGTACCGTTTACCCACCATGCTTCAATATCCAGATCATAGAGCTTTATCTTCCTGCATCTTAATGGCTGATGCATGGTAATGGCATGGCCTGTGGCACTCTGCTCCTTATCAGGGGCAACAACTGTCACCTTACCCAGCCTTGTCATTCTCTTAGCAAGCTCATATAATCCCCGGGAATAAATTCCATCATCATTTGAAATAAGTATGTTTAGCATTTGTGTCCTCCTAAAATATAATTTATAACATTAATCACAGTTTAATTGCATTCCAATATGGTTATACTAAATTCAGTTTGTGCTGCGCAGGTGATATAATGATACAGATAGATGATGCAGGAAGCGGCAGCTTGGTTGGCGGCACCTGCATCGGCGTGTTGAGAAAGGAAACAGGTGAATACCACTACGAAATTATTCCTGTACACTTGTTCGACGAAGCCAACTTTAAAAATAAAACGTATATATATTATACTACAGAAATTGTAAAGAATGCTTTTAAAGAGCTTTCAGTAAAAAAGAAGGAAAAAATATTTATCTGCCAGGGTTATATGTTTGAGGATACAAGAAAATATATGAGTCAGGCAAATTATAACTTTTCCAATTCCAAAATAGAAGAGCCACTTCAGTCACTTATAGAAAAAACCTTTGAAAACTATACCATATCCCTGGGCTTGCCAAGGGACTTCATAACATACACAAAATATCCCTTCCATTTCCATAGGCTGCTGAAATGGGTATATGCCGATTATGACAACCGTATAAAGCTTTGCAAGACCGGCTGGAAGAGCTGGCACAAATACAGCAATATTGAAGTGGAAGTATATTATGATAAGCTGTTGAAAAGCAACTTCGTCTGTCTAAAGTGCGGCAAGAAAATATCCGATAACTCCAGCGTAAAAGTCATTAAATTTTTTTCTAACCGGAACAATTATGTGTATGTACATAAGCACTGCTGACGATGAATGGTTACGCATTGCGCGTTACGGGTTACGCGAGTTTAGCAAGGCTTTGGGGCTATTTATGCGAACAGCCATGTTATAGAATGTATTCTATAACATGGCTGCTTATAAACTATACCGGGTATGTCTTATCAGCTTTATCGACCAGATTGCTGTCTATGCCATATTTCTTTGCCTGTCTGTCCTTGAAGAATTTAAGAGCCACGGTCGGGAATAGTGCATAGCTTAGTACATCCTCTTCCTGCTCGTAGTACTCCTTCATTTCCTGCTTCACCGACTCAAGCTGCGGCTCCAGCAAGTCTGCCGGCCTACAGGTTATAACTTCCTCGCCTCCAATAATTGTCTTTCTTATTTCCTCAGAAATGGGAACACTCGGTTTTCCGTATTTGCCTCTGACATATTCTTTTATTTCATTAGGTATCATTTTATATCTGCTGCCTGATACCACATTAAAAACCGCCTGAGTGCCCACGAACTGGCTTGAGGGTGTTACTAGAGGCGGGTAACCCAGATCCTCTCTGACCCTCGGTACCTCTTTCAGCACTTCACCGTACTTATCCATTGAATTGGACTGCTTCAACTGAGACATCAGATTGGAAAGCATTCCACCCGGCACCTGATAAGAAAGTACATTTGTATCCACATTAAAAACATTTACATTTAATAATCCGTTAGCAATATATTTTTCCTTTATCCCTTTGAAGTGATCGGCTATTTCACACAGTAATTCCAAGTCCAGACCGGTGTCATACTCCGTACCCTTCAATGTAGCAACCATCGGTTCAGTAGGTGGTTGTGAGGTTCCAAGGCCGAAGGGGGACATTGCAGTATCAATTATATCGACACCTGCTTCGATTGCCTTCAAATAAGTCATATCCGTCATACCGCTTGTAAAGTGTGTGTGCAGCTGTATCGGTATGCTGATATGCTCCTTTAATGCTTTAATAAGCTCATATCCGTAATAAGGAGCCAGTATTCCCGACATATCCTTTATGCAAAGAGAGTCACAGCCCATGTCCTGCACTTTCTTTGCCAGTTCAACATAAAGCTCTATATTATGAACAGGGCTTATGGTATATACAACAGTGCCTTGAGCCTGTCCACCATACTTTTTGGTGGCTTTTACTGCTGTTTCAATATTTCTCAAATCGTTCAGCGCATCAAATATTCTTATTATATCTACACCATTTTTTATTGAGAGCCTGACAAACTCTTCAACCACATCATCGGAATAGTTCTTATACCCGAGAATATTCTGTCCTCGAAGGAGCATTTGCAGCTTTGTGTTCTTAAGCTTTGATTTGATAACCCGAAGCCTTTCCCATGGATCTTCATCAAGGAATCTGAGACATGCATCGAAGGTAGCTCCACCCCACATTTCCAATGAGTGATAGCCCACCTTATCCATCATTTCAAGAACGGGAAGCATTTCGTCTGTTCTCATCCTCGTAGCGATAAGGGACTGATGACCGTCTCTCAATACTGTTTCAGTGATTTTAATTTTTGCCATGAGTATTCATCCTCCCATCAATAGTTCAGCATATATTGCATATATTCTGAAACATAATATTTATTCTATATATAACATATTTCAAAATAAAAATATACATGTAATATATATTTCGCGAAATACATTTTATATTCTTTATTCAAATTTCGCGTAAATGTTTCCTTGAATGTTATTGAATTCGCACTTTGCCCAAAATAATTATTTTTGTGCGTTCAATTTAGCAAATAATGATATATTTTCTATTTGTGTGAACAAGGCCTGAAATAATCCTTCAGAGAAACCTTATAGCATTTCCGGGCATTTATATCTCCCAGTACTTCCTTTATCTCATTCATGGAAGACTTGTTTTCTGTCTCTTCAAAGCCCATTGCTTTCAGGAAGTCTTCGCAAATTCCTGCTGCATATACCTCCCCTATACCTTTCCGATCTGCTATATTAAGCAGTGACTTTGTTATTGCACCACCCAGCTTTTTTCTTCTATGGTTTTCGTCTACAATCACCCAACTCATGTAGCCTTTACCATTTAATGGTACAAGACAGCCGCAGCCGCATTTTATATTATCATTCTCACATATCAGGATGTTTTCAATATTTGACAGCAGCTTGACCCCTGTGCCGACCTTCTCTGCAGCAAGCTCCATAACGAAGCTTATGTCCTCCGGTCTTATCTTTCGTATCTGAAGCATGTTAAAAACCCCCAAGTGTTTTTAGATATTTTATTTCCGATTCATCAAGATATCGCCATTCGCCTGCTTTTAAGGAGCCTAATCCAATTTTCCCAATTTTTATACGCTTCAGCCTTATAACCTCATGTCCTGCTGCAGAACACATTTTCCTTACCTGCCTGTTCTTTCCTTCATGTATGGTAATGTCTACAATACTGCTGTTCCCCCTTTTTCTGACTATTTCCAGCCTGGCAGGAGCTGTGACATAATCTTCTATTGCCATTCCTCCAGCAAAGGCTACAATATCATCCTTGTTCATCTCCCCACGCACCAAGGCTCTGTATGTTTTTTCAATGTTGTGCTTTGGGTGTGTAATTCTGTATGTGAGATCGCCATCGTTGGTAAGAATAATAAGCCCTTCGGTATCATAGTCCAGACGGCCAATAGGAAAGACCCTGATGCTTACACCTTTCACAAGATCCAAGACAGTGCGGCCAATAGGAAAGACCCTGATGCTTACACCTTTTACAAGATCCAAGACAGTGGGCCTCCCGAATTGATCCTTTGCACTGGTTATATAGCCTGTCGGCTTGTTCAGCAAAATGTACAGCTTTGTGTCCGGGCTTTTAACAATTCTCCCGTCTACTTCGATGGTGTCCTTTTCCTTATCTATCCTGCAGCCCTGTTCAGTAATCAATCGGCCATTGACCTTCACTTTTCCTTCTGCTATCAGCTCTTCACATTTGCGTCTGGAGGCCACTCCAAACTCCGACATAACCTTTTGTAGTCTCTCAGTCATTCTCCCCCTACTCCTCGCCTTAAAAAAATCTTTGGGATATACCCAGCTTAAGGTTACCTGCTATAATATAAATACTCTTTAGGAATAGTGTACTTATTCTGCTAAAGCTGAAGCTTTTTTCTAGTACACTTCTGTAAAGTATTCCCTCAGAATTCTCTTCAGATAGAAAAAAGGGCTGCTGGACTCAATACTTTCAGTGTATTCAAGCTTTATTGACCTCATCAGCTTGCCATCAAGATATACTTCCAGCTTTCCTGCATCATCGCCTTTGATCAAAGGTGCCTGCGCCATTCCCATATCTTTTGCAGTTAATTTTACCTTTTCTATTTCTCCTGCCTTTAAAGCCATGGAAAAATCCTCCGTTGGTTTTACCGGCACGAACTTCTCCTTGCCGTTCCTTACCTCCACTACCTTAAAGATACTGTTCCTGTCCACTACCTTTTCATTTGTATAATTCTCAAAACCGTATTCAAGAAGAGCAGCTGATTCGTCCCACATAGGTCCGCAGTTCAACACAACGCATACCAGCTGCATGCCATTCCTGGTTGCTGATGATACCAGACATCGCCCTGCTTTATTAGTAAAACCGGTTTTTACTCCATCTCCTCCGTCGAACTGCCACAGCATTTTGTTCTTGTTAATCATTACCCTGTCCCAGTTTTCATTGGGAGGTCCTTCTATTGTCCTTTTCTTACTGCTGACAACACTTGCAAATACAGGATTCCTTAATGCATAAGCAGTTATCAATGCAAGATCATAGGCAGTGGTATAATGTCCTGCTGCATCCAGTCCATGGGGATTTACAAACCGTGTATTCTTCGCACCAATTTCTTCTGCCTTCCGGTTCATCAATTCCGCAAAACCCTCTACCGAGCCGCCTATGTGTTCAGCTACCGCTATTGCAGCATCATTTCCCGACCTCAGCATTATTCCGTATAACAAATCATTAACAGTATGCTTCTCTCCT
This sequence comes from Clostridia bacterium BRH_c25, assembly GCA_001515955.1. The sequence continues at coordinate 21,388 of LOES01000116.1, forward strand.
TCGCGCAAATATATGGAAGAGCCTTCCGTACAAGAAGCCTTTCTGCTGACTGTGACTTTTTCCTCAAGCCTTCCGCTTTCTGCAGCAACCAAAGTGGTCATTATCTTTGTAGTACTGGCCATTGCCAGTTTTTCATCCATATTTTTTGAATATAGTATCCTGCCTGAATTCACATCCATAATAACTGCAGCTCGTGCAGAGGTATTTTGCGTGGCAGAAACTGCAGAAAAAACTGATACGGCAATAATTATTACCGATATAACAATAGCTATTCTTCTTTTCATTCTATCACTCCGTCAAAATTCAATATTCAATCTTCTATTATTATTGACAGAATGAGGTTTTTATATAATTATATATAAATTGAAAATTCTATTGCATTATATATGAATTATTCATTTATAATTTTGCAGCCGAATTCTTTAGCAATTTTCTGCGCTTCTTTCATGTCATCCTCTCCCCAAATAGTCCAGCCGCCTTTCAATGTTCCGTCTACATATATCTCTATCTTGTCTTTTTTCAAAATCATCAGCCTGTCATATCTTTTTTTCATTTGTATAATCTGGCGTCTTATTGCTTCTTCAATATCAACATCCATTACCTTCAATGCTATGAAAAGGCAAGACAGTGCATCCTCCAGTTCATTTTTTGCCTTGTCATTATCCCCTTTTAAAAGAGCCTTCAGTGACTCAGCCACTTCTTCATTCAGATGGCTAAGAACCTCCTTTGGATCATCAGTAGCATATTTTCTGTTTTCCCATATCAATTCAACTGCATTTTTTAGCTCCATTTAATCACCCCTAAAAATATATCATCATAATAAATAGTACTTAATAAATATTAATGCATTTATATGTTTTGCACTAAATCCATAATATAGTAGTTCAATAGTACGAAATGCTCTCATTAATATCATAATTATTATATCAAATTTTTGTATTTAATTTGTGTTAAATTTGCATTAAAAAGGAAGGAGTCTGTCTCCTTCCTACATTTCTAACTTTTCCTCTTCCGGGTCCTTCCGTTTGTTTATATAGTTTTCCATATTACTTATTAAATTCGGCACCATATCAACTATTCTGTCAACCGCACTGCTGTACTTGACCGGTATCACCTTCAACTGCCCGTTTGTGGTTGCAAGGAAGCCTATTGGCTGTACTGTCACTCCCGCTCCACTTCCGCCCGCAAAGGGATATTTGGAGGCATCCCCCTCATCCTTGTCCTGAGCCCCCGAATACTCTCCGCCTCCTGCTATAAAGGCAAAGGACACCTTGGATACAGGTACAATTACAGTACCGTCATTTGTTACTACTGCATCACCAACTACTGTGTTAACATCTATCATGTTTTTGATATTTTCCATTGTAGTTCTCATTAAGCTTTCTACAGGCTGTTCCAAGCTAAACACATCCTTTTAATATATTAATTTAATTTCACTTTCCCATACCGGACAGCAATGCAGGTATTGCCCTAATTCCAGCATTTATAATATGACCTAATCTCATACTAATTATACAACTAAAGTCAACGCTCAGATTAACCTTGCTGAATATTGGGATAACTGCTATTCTTGGCTCGATGATATTCAGATAGCTGCTTGTAAGAGCCATAACATTCCCTATGACTATCCACGCTGCACCATATAAAACTCCCGTTGCCGCTGCATCGCCGGTACCCAGACTTAACTTAAGGTTAAAACCATATATTCTTATTTTTTTTGAGATGTATTCCACCACAGGCATTACTATTCTTTTATTTTTCTTATATGCCTCATATAGGCCTTCTCCTTCTGTCATACTGAAAATCTTTGTAAATCCGGCAAACAGCTTGCTCCTTTTCCCATCCGCTATTTCAGCCTTATATTTTAATACGGGCTTTCCATTTTCAAAAGTTATTTCCAGGATAGGAACCTCTGTCTTAAGCTTCAGCAGCCCGTACAAGGTTTTCAGCCCTACGGTTATATTATCATTTTCATTGTCCTTGTTCATATCTATACTTACGGCAATAGGCATAAGATACAGCATCAGCAGTATTAGGACTGCAAAAAAAATATAAAGCATTATTTATCCTCCCCATATTTTCAAAGGGGTAAACAATATACGTTGCACATTCTGAGTTCTATTTATAATGTTCAGTGCACAACCTATAACACATGATGTTCCTTCTAGTTTTTCTCAAAAATAAAAGAATAATACATCCTTTAGTGCTAAAGATGTATTATTCTTGCTTCATGCTCCCGCTTCCTCCGACAACTCCTTCAATACAGGCAGCTCCTTCAGGGTCTTCAGCCCGAACAGCTTGAGAAAATTATCGGTAGTTCCATATAGTATGGGCCTTCCGGGGCCGTCCATCCTGCCGGTCTCAAATATGAGCTCTTTTTCCATAAGCCTTGAAAAGCAGCTTTCTGATTTTACTCCTCTTATGTAATCAACCTGTGATTTTGTTATAGGCTGCTTGTATGCAATTATGGCAAGAGTCTCAAGAGATGCCTGGGAAAGTCCCTGTCTGCTCTGGGGTTTGACCAGCCTCTCAATATATTCATAATGCTCCGGCTTGGTGCAGAACTGATAACAGTTGTTGACCTCAATAATACGTACTCCCCTGTTCTCTTCACTGAAGCTGTCCATCATTTGATTTACAATTCTTCGGAGGGTAGTTTCATCAATGCTGATAATACTGCATAAATCTTTTATTGGTAAAGCATCCCCGGCTACAAACAAAAGACCCTCAACAATCGACTTTATCTCTCTAATATCCATAATAAAATCCATCCCTTCATGCATCTCTTGTCCTTCTTTTAATAAGTATCCTCGCAAAATTTCTTTCCTGCTCTATAAAGAGGCTTCTCCTTTTAAGAAGCTCAAGTATTGCCAGAAAAGTTACTATTATTTCATATCTGTTGCAGCAATTCAGAAACAAATCGTCAAAGAAAAAGGTCGGCTTACTGGCGAGCAGCTTGTTAATAAGCTTTATTTTATCATCAACAGTAATAACCTCTCTGTAAATTTCACTGAAGTTTGTCCTCTTCTTGGATTCATTCTTGAGAAGTATGTTCCTGAAGCTTATATAAAGCATGTCCAGAGAGACATTGGATATAGCGGTTACATCGTTTATATAATCCTCTATGGGCTCAGGAGCCTTATAAAAAACCTTGTCAAATGTCCCCAGCTTATCCTTTAACTCCAATGATGCTTCTTTATATTTCTTGTATTCAATAAGCTTCTGAATAAGCTCTTCTCTTGGATCTATGGCATCAGCGCCGTCCTCTTCCTTTTTGGGCTTCGGCAGCAGCATCTTGGATTTTATCTCCAGCAGGGTTGCAGCCATGACAAGGAATTCACTTGAGACTTCCAGATCATGTATCTCCATCATACTGATATACTTCAGATACTGATCTGTTATCTCCGCAATAGGTATGTCATAAATATCTACTTCAGCTTTTTCAATTAAATGCAGCAGAAGGTCCAAGGGACCTTCAAAGGCGTGCAGCTTGACATTTATAGCCATGCTATTACTCCAATTCCATAAGTTTCATCTTTTCTCTTACTTCAGCAAGGGTCACTGCAGCCACTTCCCTTGCATGTTTGTTTCCATTCCTGAGTATTTCCATAATGCTGCCTTTATCGTTCAGAAGCTTCTGTCTTCTCTCATACATCGGTGCCATGTACTCCACTACATTTTCAGCAAGATCCTTTTTGCAGGAAACACAGCCCAAACCGCCGGTTTTGCATACACTGTGAGTTTCCTCATGAGTCTTTTCGGAAAATACCTTGTGGAAAGCATATACCGAGCACACGTCAGGATGACCCGGATCATTTTTCCTGATCTTTTCAGGATCAGTTATCATCTGCCTTACTTTCTCCCTGATAACATCAGGTGAATCCGACAATGCTATTGTATTGTCATAGCTTTTGCTCATTTTCCTTCCATCCAGACCAGGCAGCTGTTTTATCTGGTTCATTTTTGCCTGAGGCTCCGGGAAGATATCTCCATATATATAATTAAACCTTCTTGCAATTTCACGGGAGAGCTCCAAATGAGGAAGCTGATCCTCCCCAACCGGTACGACACTTGCCTTATGTACAAGTATGTCCGCAGCCTGGAGATTAGGATAACCCAAAAAACCATAGGTTGCTATGTTCTTCTCCTTAAGCTGTACCAGCTGATCCTTATAGGTGGGGCACCTTTCGAGCCATGAAACAGGAACCGTCATTGAAAGCAGCAGGTGCAGCTCGGCTATTTCCTTAACATTCGACTGCAGAAAAATAGTGCTCCTTTCCGGGTCCAAACCGGCACTCAGCCAATCTATAGCCATTTCCATCACATTATCCTTTATTTCACTTGTATCCTCATAGCCTGTGGTCAAGGCATGCCAGTCAACTATTGAAAAAAAGCATTCATATTCATCCTGTAATCTTACCCAATTTTCCAGGGCACCGAAATAATTACCCAGATGCAGACTGCCCGTAGGTCTCATACCACTCATAATTCTTTGTTTAGTCATATTGTACCTCCTGTAGGTAAATTTAAATTGAATGCCGGGATGCTATATAAATAGCCCCACAGCAGAATTTATAAACCAATCCAAAGCCAGAATAACAGGCCCTAATATTGCACCGATGATACCTGTAAAAATCAACATGATTATTATAATATTTGAATATACTGCATATCTTCTCATAAAAAGTCGCTGCTTGTTTGATAAAAACACATCCAATATTTTCGAACCGTCCAGAGGCGGTATTGGAATCAGATTAAATACTCCAATGCTGAGATTTATAATATATGCGAACTGAAGGATACTTGTCATTGCCTTTCCGAAGCTGCCATAAAACAAAGCGTAAATTACTGCAATAAATAAAGCTGTAATAAAATTTGACAAGGGACCGGCTAAGGAAACAAGCAGCATACCCTTATTCCTATTTTTAAAATTCAAGTCATTGACAGGAACCGGCTTCGCCCATCCGAAGCGCCTTGTTACAATAAGACATAAAAAACCCAGAGGGTCTACATGAGCTATGGGGTTAAGAGTAAGCCTTCCAAATTGTTTGGCTGTCTTGTCTCCCATCATATAGGCTGCCAGAGCATGGGAATACTCATGTATTGTAAAGGCAAGTATTATTCCCGGCAAACTGTATAGTAAAGTTGATACACCAAAGTTTAAATTAAAATAGTATAGAAATTTGTTAAGTAAATCCATCAAGCTTCTCCTTTATATAGTCTATATAAATATATTTTCTACTATATTCTAATATATTTATACCAATTACACAAGACAAAGGGGCTTAAGTTATCTTAAACCCCTTTACTTCATATTGTTCAATCATTTCTTTGAGCTTCCGAACCAGTATATAAATGAATTTTTCAGATTGTTTATAAAGGAGGATTTGCTTACATCGGTATCGCATACCAAATCATGCCTTCCAACCTCTTTATCATTAATGCTTAATACAAGCTCACCCAGCTTGTCACCTTTCTTAAGGGGTGCATTAACAACTTCAGGCAATTCAGCAGTCTTTTTGATACTTTTCTCTTCACCCTTGTTCAGCAGTACCGATATGTTCCTGTCTGTAACCGCATTCACCTTCAAGCGGCTGCCCTTTGATACCCTTACCTCTTGCATTATGTCACCCTTCTTGGCCACAGTGGAGCTGGTAAAATTAGCAAAGCCGTAGTCAATAAGCTTTCTGGCTTCCTTGTTCCTTATCTCAACCTTGGGTGCTCCCATTACTATACTGATAAGTCTCAGATTGTTCCTCTTTGCCGTAACTGATATACAGTAGCCAGCATCTTCGGTCCAGCCTGTTTTTATACCATCTACATCGTTGTAAAACCTCACCATTTTGTTCTTGTTTACTAATTCTCTTTTAACATTGTCCTTTTTTCCTACGTACAATGTAATCATGTATTTGGAGATAAATTCAAATATCTTTTCATGTCTCAGCAGTTCTCTTGACATTACAGCCAGATCATGGGCCGAAGTCACATGTCCTTGAGCCGGCAGTCCGTTGGGGTTAACAAAGTTTGTATCGGTGGCACCAATCTCTTTAGCCCTTTTGTTCATCAGCTTTACAAATTCCTCTTCGCTGCCGGATATATGCTCAGCCATTGCTATACAAGCATCATTTGCCGACTCTACAGCTATACCGTACAGCAGTTCCTTTACCGTCCTGATTTCACCTGCATCCAGCAGCAGCATCGTACCCTTGTTGTTCTTGCTGGAAGCCTGGGCGCTTATGGTCACCTTGTCCTCAAAGGCTATCTTTCCACTATCCAATGCTTCCATGGTAAGGAGCATTGTCATTACTTTTGTAACACTTGCAGGGGCCAGCTTCTCATGGGAATTTTGCTCATATATTATCTTACCCGTGCCAAAGTCCATAAGCAGTGCCGATTTACAGTTCAAATTCATATCGTCTTCTGCGTATACAGGAATAATTATTCCAAAAGAGGCAATTGCAAAAATAGTAAGGAAACATATCAGCTTTTTAGATAATCTATTTATTCTTGATAAATAATACATAACAATCCTCCTACTAGATTAGTTTACTTTTATGTTTCCCTTCAGCAGGTTCTGTTATGCAATTCCCAAAAAGCGCAAAATCGCACCGGATATTATAACTAACCGGTGCGCAATTCATTAAATATACTTTTTAATTCCATTTTTATCCACCATTCCCAAAATCAATGGCCTTGCATAGAGTTTATATCCAGTCAACTCTTCCTTTAAAATGTGCGCAATTTTATAAAGATGCGAGATACGAGATTCGAGATGCGAGGGAAGGCCCGGGTATTCCTTATGGGTACAGGTACGGGTAACAGGTCACACACGGTTGAGAAAAATACTCTGATATATAAATAATTATCGGTAACGAAGCATATATCGAAATTCACTAATATAGCGAAATAAAAATAATACTTAACCGTGTTTTTCCGAAGGAAATCCGTGTTACCCGTTACTTTACCTTTAAGGAATACCCCGGCAGCTTTGCCAATACACGCTCATAAAGCCTTTCATCTATCGAATTCATATAAGGTTGTCAATATGTTATATTTCAGAGCTGCTTTATCCTCAGATTCACTATGGAGCGAAAAGGATAATGCTCCACAACGAATGTAAGTGATCCAGGGCTTGAAGCCTTTCACTTTTTTGTAAACGCCGATATATTTTGATTTTACTAGAGCGTCCTCTTTTTTCATAACACCATTACCTTCCTTTTTACCTTGGGAACAGGCTGGCCGACAACTTCCCTAACCCTTTACATACCCAGGCATCGCCGGAATCCGCCCTTGAAAAATATGCCTGGTATTTTTCAGTTGAACCATCATTTAGCGTCACAACGATTTTTACTCTTGCCTCTTTTGCATCAGGATATACCGACCTATGCGGATCGCTCATAGCCCATAATTCAATTTCTCCAACTTCAATTTTGGAGGATTGTGTGCGGATTTTATTCAACAGAGCCGTTGTTTTCATAACATAATCGGCTTTGCCTCCCCTTCTATTGATTTCATCCTCTGCTTCGCCAGTTTTTATTTCATTTTCAATATACCGGGTACATGCCTTGTAAACATCATTTCGCACCTTGCTTTCCGGCCAGGTGGAAAATCCGGTAACATACCACTTGTCTTCTTTTTTCACCAGCTCATGAGGTCCTCTGTAATATCCTCCGGTCAGGATAAGAGACGCTCTGTTACCACTATCATTCAGCTTTAATGTCATGGTAACATTTTTGCTTATCTCCTGCTTTGTGAATTTCCAAGATTGCGTGTTTTCTGCTTCAAGCAAAATGTTTTCGAGGGCTTCCTGGGGTATCGGGTTATATGTATTGATAAAAATCTGCCTTATTTCTTCAATATTTGGGGTATCTGAGCTGTATATATTGAGAGCGCGAAACATAATATTCCTGATATCAATATTTTTATATTCCTTGCCATGTCCATCGTCGATAAACTTAAAGCTTGCAGTGTCCATAATACAGCTTTCACCGTCTTTAAAAACTGCAAAATGCAGGATGTTTTCTCCCGGTGTAACAGTGTATAAAGGAGACGGCACCTGGGTAACTGTCCTTTTTCCATCCGGTTCTATGCGCACAAGAAGGTACTTCACACCATTGCCGTTAGTCTCAAAGGTTGTATATATTACATCCCCGGTGGTTTTAAGATAAGAAGCCTTATATATCTTCCAGGCACTGTGAATACTGCCTTCATTATACAGAACTCTATTCTCACCGGTATTTGCATCATAATCTTCCAGTGTATAGCGAGTACCGCCTCCAGGGTTGCTGCTATTGTAAGAAACCAGAATCCTGCCTTCATTAACATCATGGATAATAACTTCACCATCAAACAGTAATTTTCCCGGTGATTCCCCACAATAAAGCCCCTTGGCTGTACCAACCCGTCCGCCCTTGCTGGTTAGAATGTTGCTGCCGGTATTACCCCTGTAAACAGTATCACCATCCTCGAATCTTCCCCTCACCTTTACCATTTCCTTCGAAAGCATGTCGTAAGCATAGTAGTTGGCAACGGTATCCAGGTGAATATATAACGTACGGTTGTCAGATCCCCAGTTTGTATTGTATATATCGGTTTCATATTGCATAGGCACTTCAGATAGACTAGCTGCAGCTATATTCAGTATTTTCACCGACTTATGGAAAACAAGAGATAGAAGTTTGCCATCTTCCGACCACCCATGGCTTATTACAAATTCCGTTTTCCCTATGTTTACTGCCTTATTTTGACTCAGGTCAACCAGATATAAATCAATTAACTGTCTGGGCATACCTATTAAAACAAGCTCATTCTTATCTGACATATTCTCATTTCTGATCTTATAGGCTACAAAATATTTAAGATCCCTGGAAACTGTCAGTGGGATCATTCGTTCTTTCCGGTAAAAATCCGAATCCAAAAAGGTTTTTTCTAGGGACTTAAGCTTTATGGCCTCCTCACTTATGAAGGGTTTATATGGGGCTATTGCGGATTTACTTTCAAGTGCTGAGTTTCGCTCATTTATATTCGTTATGCCTTTATCTGCCTCTTTGCTCCCTGTTTCATCAAGTTTTGGCAGGAGGTCTCTTTCATTTTCCTTATTTTCAATAACTCGATATGCATACACATTTCCATGTTCTGAAAGAAACTTTATTGAAATTCCATCATCCAATGGATCGCAAATCAAAAATTCACCACCTTCAGCACCAACAATTAGAACCCAATGTGTCACACCTGTTTTGTGGTATTTTACATTTACAATAGGCAGCAATCCCTTTTTTAAATCATTTTCAATTGTTCTGCTGCTAAAAATTCGGCTATACCTATAATTTACTTTAGGTATGGATTCATTTATTTTATACCAAATTAAGTCTGCTCCTTGAAAACCGTTGTTTTGAGTAAGCTTGTTGTTGAATTCTTTAGGCGTTATAGGTATATTTAGATTAGAAATCGCAGTGGAAACGGAAGAAATAAGGCAACCTGTACTCCTCATTTTTTGTGCTGTAGTTCCAATTGTATCTTCGCTCCATTGAGAGTCATTTTGACGGTAGTATTTAGTTATTGTAACAGGATAGTTTTGTGATGGAACAAGCTTTATGCCTATACTTTTTATGTAGTATACCATTCCTGCATATATAGATAATGCTATGATGGCAATCAGTAATACACATATTATTGAGAATATAAAATATATGATACATTTTTTCGTAGATGGATAATTCCTGATTTTTAAAAATGGATTCTCCATACATTTATCTCCTCTATTAACATTTCAAGCCGTTGCGATTTACCCCGTAAGACGAAAAATACTAAGAATGCGCACTAGCGTGCGCAGATGCGAGATGCGAGATACGGGGATGTCTGGGTATTGCTTAAGGGTCAAAGATCCTTCGCGTTGCTCAGGATGACATAT
>LOES01000117.1 GCA_001515955.1 Clostridia bacterium BRH_c25
CCGTCAATGATTATCTTGCGGGAAGGGATGCGGCGTGGATGGGGCCGGTCTACGAATTCCTCGGCCTGACAGCAGGTTATGTAAAGGAAGGGATGGGGAATGCTGAACGTCAAAGGGCTTATGAAAAGGATGTAACCTATCTGACCGCCAAGGAATCTGGATTTGATTTTCTTAGAGGCTTTCTTGCTTTATCAAGTGAAGAGCTTGTACAAAGGCCCTTCCGGTATGCGATTATAGATGAGGCGGATTCCGTTCTGATTGATGAGGCACGGATACCCCTTGTAATAGCAGGAAATAGTGATGCCTCCGGAGCGGATGCCGGGCTTATGGCCGGAATTGTCAAGAGCCTCAGACTCCATGAGGACTATGAGGCCGATGAAGAGGACAGAAATGTATATCTTACACAATCGGGAGCTTGCAAGGTAGAGGCTGTTCTTCAATGTGACAATTTGTATGAAGAAAAGAATCTGCAGTTTTTGGTTGGATTAAATAACGCACTGCATGCAGAGGTGCTTCTGAAGCGTGACATTGATTATATCGTCAGGAGAGAAAAGATTGAGCTTGTTGATGAGCTTACGGGCCGCATAGCCGATAAACGGAAATGGCCCTACGGACTTCAGGAAGCAATTGAAGCAAAGGAAGGGATAGTTTCCCGGACAAAGGGAAAGATATTAGCTTCCATTACCATGCAGCATTTTATTCTCCAGTACCCTTCAATATGCGGTATGACGGGGACGGCAATATCCTCGGCAAATGAGTTTCTGGAGAAGTACGGCATGAATGTAGTAGTAGTCCCGACAAACCGGCCATGTATCAGAGAAGACCATCCGGATGAGGTCTTCGAAAGCAAGGGGGCTAAAGAGGCAGCCCTGACAGCAGAAATAGTCCGGGTGCACAAAACAGGACGGCCGATACTCATCGGTACCTGCAGCATTGAGGAATCGGAGCATCTGGCAGGAAAGCTTTCTGAAGCTAAGATAGCGTGTAATATATTGAATGCGAAAAATGATGAACTGGAGGCCCGCATAATTGCTGAGGCTGGGGCGGTGGGGGCAGTGACTGTATCCACAAATATGGCCGGGAGAGGTACCGATATAAAGCTTGGCGGAGCCGGAGAACAGGAACATGAAAGAGTTGCGGGTCTTGGAGGCTTGTATGTTATAGGTACAAACCACAATGCCAGTCTAAGGATTGACAGGCAGCTGCGGGGCCGTGCCGGCAGACAGGGGGACCCCGGATCCACCCGGTTTTTTGTCAGCCTGGAGGATGAGCTTTTCAAGCGTTACACAATCAGTGACAGGCTGCGCTCTATAATATGCTCGGAAGCTTATGACGGTGCTATTGACAATCCGATGCTCAGGAAGGAAATCTCACATGCCCAGAGAGTTGTAGAAGGGCAAAACACAGCTATCAGGAGCACCTTGAACAAATACAACGAGATAATTGAGCAGCAGAGAAGGATAATATTCAACCGCCGCCTCGAGGTGCTTCTGGACCGGAAGCCGTTAAAGCTAATGGCTGAAAGACTCTGTAAACGCTATAAGCTGCTTCAACCATCGGTGGGGGAAGAGATGTTGCAAAAAGCAGAAAAGCAGGTAACTCTCTATTTTATCAACAGCTGCTGGGCTGACTATATAGACTATATCTCATACATACGGGAAAGCATTCACCTTACACATCTGGCAGGGAAAAACCCCGTACATGAATTCAACAGGCTGGCTGTCGATGCTTTTGACAGGCTTTTGGAGGATATTGAGGACAACATCATTCATATACTGTCCCATGCAGAAATTACTGCAGCTGGTATTGATATGAAAAAGGAAGGCTTGGAAGCGCCGGCTTCAACCTGGACTTATCTTGTGGACGATGGGATGGAGCAGCTGGGGCTTTGCGCCTTATGCAGGGATCCATTTTCTGCGGCATTTCAGCTCCCGCTTTTTATGGTGCTCCTTTTGAGCAATCGCTATCTCAGAAAAAGGGAAAAAATCAAGGATTGATGTGAACATTGTCAAAGCATCCTGCAATTATTATTTGTGCAGGATGCCTTTTATAATTATAAACTTTTTTTCTTATTATCCGTATATAAATGTAGTATATAATGTGAAGAGTGCTAAATAAGCAAGAATAAATAAAGTATTATACCGATTAAAGCTGCGGCAGCATTAACTATAAGAGTTTTATTGAACCTGTCGCTCTTGCGTCTGCATCTCATAAGGTTTATGCCCATGGATATCATGCAGAAGAAGAAAAGCACCACCAGGAGCAGAAAAGCATATAACAGCATATCGGTGTCCCAGGTGTTATTGAGCTTTATATACAGGGACTTGTCCATGTATGATTCGAAGCCGGGCTTTGCAACCAGAGCTATGAAAAGAGCTGCTGATACCAGAATCCAGGATATTATTCCTGACCATCTAACCCACTTTACGAGAGTATCGGGACCTTTTCGCCTGTCAAGCATAGTCTCACTCCTTACAATATACTATAGTTAGATTATAATATACTATATAATGGTAATCAATGAAATTTGTGGAGGATTCGTAGAATGAACAAAACACAAGGTTATATCGAGCTTATGAATAACTCAATACGCAGCCTTTTTATGGATGCGTTGAGGGTTTCAATCAACCGCCCTGCTCTGGCATATTTTATAATGAGGACTATCTTCTGGCAGAGAAGAGCGGCTGAAAGGAGGCTGCGCTGGGAGGGAAAAGGAACTCATGTGCCTCCTTTCATGATAGCCAGCATAACAAAAAAATGCAATTTGAGCTGTAAAGGTTGTTATGCAATGGTTCATAGTACAACAAGCGCGGAGGATATGGATATAGAACGCTGGGGGGAGGTTATGCGGGAAGCCCGGGAGCTTGGAATCTCGATTGTACTCCTGGCTGGAGGTGAGCCCCTCTCAAGAAAAGACTTCCTTGAAATAACAAGGAAGAATAAAGAGATAATATTTCCGGTGTTTACTAATGGACTGCTTATAGACGCTGATATATTGAAACAACTAAAAACCCAAAGGAATGTAGTGCCGGTAATAAGCCTTGAAGGCTTCCTGCAGGAAACTGACGATAGAAGGGGCAGCGGAGTATACAGCAAAACAATGGAAGTGATGGATAAGCTTAATGGTAATGGCATATTTTTTGGAACATCCCTTACTGTTACCCGTGAGAATTTTGGCACCCTAACCGGAGAAGAGTTCGTCAGGGCTCAGATGGAAAGGGGCTGCAGGCTGTTCTTCTATGTTGAATATACCCCTGTTGAAAGCGGTACGGAGGAGCTTGTAATTACCAGTGAGCAGAGAAAAGAGCTTGAGAATACACTCAATGCTTTCAGAAAAAGGTACAAAGGAATTTTTATAGCCTTTCCTGGAGATGAAAAGAACTATGGGGGCTGTCTGTCTTCCGGCAGAGGCTTTTTCCATATCAATCCCCAGGGAGGTCTCGAACCTTGCCCCTTTGCACCATTCTCAAATGAAAATGTCAAGCAAGTGCCTTTGAGGGAGGCTTTGAAATCAAGCTTCCTGAAGGCTTTGAGGGAGAGCCCGGAGCACCTTCGTGAGACGGAAGGGGGCTGCGCATTGTTCAAGAACAGGGAATGGGTCAAGGAAACACAAGAATCAAATATTATATAGAAAAAGAAGAGCATATGGTATATTATTATAATATAGCTTTCCATATGTCACATCTTAATAAAATACTTGGAACTCAGGTAAGAAAATGGTGTATTTATTTTTGCATTTCATTCCTAAAATGCGGAAAGTGTTCTAAAACGCGTAATATTCATTTGGCCATTGCAAAATGTGCTTTACACTGAATAAACAGGCATCGGAATTCCGAAAATGAGGACTACAGTTATCGGCTATATAGTTTAGGCCTTGTTATGGATGGCTTTTCCATAGAAAAAAAACAGATTGGTTTTGGCATAAATATTGCAAACAATACAATAAAGGAAATTCCACTGCATGAGAATTGATTGCAAATAACTGCTGTAAGGATTGATGATCAGAAGGGGGAGGTGGTACAAGGTTATAAAGGGACGATACTAGTGTAGATATATTAAATGAAGGGGGACTGTATAATGTATAAAAAACATTTGTTATTAGTACTGGCTGTTATATTCGCGTTTTCGTTTATTTTCACAGGCTGCTCCAATAAGGCGGAAGAGGCAGGCAATCAGGCAGCTAATCCTGATATGATGCTGAAGGTAGCTTTAATTGTTGAACCTCCTACAGCAGATGTTCAGTTAACAACAGAGGAATACGGCATTCCGCTCAATTGCTTTGACAGACTGGTAGAGGCAGAGACTATTGAACCGGGCAAATCGGACTTGGTTCCGGGGCTTGCGGAAAAGTGGGATATATCTGCAGATGGTCTTGTTTACACCTTCCATTTGAGAAAGGGAGTTAAATTCCATAACGGAGAAGAGTTTAAGGCTGATGACGTGCTTTATACCTTTGACAGGATGCTTGACCCTGCTACAAAAGCGTTGAACACAGATTTTCTTGATATGATAGCAGGGGCCAAGGACAGGATGGACGGAAAAGCCGATAGTGTAAGCGGCTTGAAGGTAATAGATGATTATACAATAGAAATTACACTGGAAAAACCCTTTGCTCCTTTCTTAGCAAATATTGCGACACCGGCAGGTTCAATATATAACCGAAAAGCTACGACTGCTGCAGGGACTGACTTCGGTTTGAAGCCGGAATTGACTATAGGGACAGGCCCCTTTGTGTTCAAATCCTGGACCTTGAACGATCAGATGCTTATAGTGTCAAACAAGGACTATTTCAAGGGCGCACCAAAGCTTGAGGGTGTTATATTCAAGATAGTTCCTGACCCTGAGACACAGAGGATGCAGTTTGAGACAGGGGAGCTGGATGTATTTGACTGCGACAACGCAAGATCCCAGATACCTTATTTCGAAGGCAGTGAAAAGTGGAAGGCTCATATAGTAAGCGGACCCAGAGTTGGTCTTCATTATTACTGTATTAATGAAAGCATAAAGCCTCTGGATGATGTAAGAGTCAGAAAGGCTCTCCAGATGGCCATAGATAGAGAGACGTTGCTTGAAAAACTGTTCTACGGTAAAGGAATAATTGCAAACGGCATTATGCCTATAGGTCTTGTAGGCCATAACCCGGGACTGGAGAAGATATCTTATGATCCTGTAAAGGCAAAAGCACTGCTTGCTGAAGCTGGCTATCCCGATGGCTTTAGCATGGTCATATCCCAGATTACCGACAGGCCGGCTTCCTTGAAGATGAATGAAGCAATTCAGTCAATGCTGGCTGAAGTGGGCATAAAGTTAGAGATTCAGCAGATGGACTCCGCATCCTGGTTTGCCACCAGATTGGAAGGAAAGCTGCCAAGCTATTATTCAGATTGGTCGGCGGATTTCAACGATCCTGATAACTTTATGTATACTTTCTTCTATGCAAATAATTCTGTAGCAAGATCATTTAATTACAATAACCAGGAGGTTTCCGACAAGCTTGTAAGTGCCAGAGCCATGACGGTACCTGAGGAAAGGTACAAGCTGTACCAGGAGCTTGAAAGACAGATAGTTCTTGAGGATGCAGCGTGGATACCGCTTTTCTCACTGGATCATCTGTTTGTTGTGCAGCCCAAGGTAAAGAATTTCCAGGTTTCGTGGAACGGTTGGTCCAATATGCCTTATAAGGGAATAACAATAGAACCTTGATTCCATGGCTTAAGTATATCGGATTTGTATATGGCGGAATTATGTCCGCCATATACAAATCTGTTCTTTTAAAGGAGGGATTTGATGATAAAGTTCATATGGAAAAGGATATTGATATCCATACCTGTATTGCTTGGAGTAATATTGATAACATTCATAATGCTGAACGTCGTACCGGGAGATCCTATTGCGCTTATGATGAGGGAACACATCAAACCCGATGTGGTTGCGCGGGTGAGGGCTCAAATGCACTTGGATGATCCGGCATATATCCGGTTCTTCAGATATGTATGGGATGCCATGCATGGAGATTTCGGGACTTCCTACAAGCTGATGCGTCCTGTATCCGAGCTGCTTTACAAGGCTTTTCCCAATACGCTTGTTCTGACTTTATCCGCTGCTTTTGTAGCATGGATAGTAGGAATACCGGCTGGTATATTATCGGCGGTTAAAAAATACTCTTTCATAGACAATTTTTTTATGGGCTTTGCACTTATGGGGGTATCCATGCCTGTATTCTGGGCAGGGCTTCTGATGCAGTACATATTTTCCCTGAAGCTCGGCTGGCTCCCTGTCTCAGGCTTCAACGGCTGGAAATATGTTATAATGCCTGCGATAGTACTGGGCTGGAGTTCTGCTGGTATTGTTGCAAGGCTTACAAGGTCAAGCCTTCTGGAGGTCATGAGGAATGATTATATCAGAACGGCTAGAGCAAAAGGACTTCAAGAAATATTTGTATTATTCGGACATGCTCTAAAGAATTCTCTTTTACCTGTTGTTACGGTAATGGCAATTCAGGTTGCCACACTACTTTCCGGTGCGGTTATTACAGAAAGCATATTCGGGGTTCCTGGAATCGGAAGAATAACGGTAAGTGCGATCCAGAGCAGGGATATGCCCCTTTTGCAGGGTGCGGTAGTATTTACAACATTTCTTGTCATAATAGGGAATATCATAGCAGACGTACTATACTCTTATCTTGATCCAAGAATAAAGTATAATTGATGGGGGTGTTGTAATTGATTAAGCTTGAAGACAAGCAGATGTTGAGTGACCAGGAGCTAAGCGAAAAAGCGGATCTTTCCGGAGATACGTTTTTAAATGAATTATGGTATGCAATCAGAAAAAACAAGATGGCTATGGCCGGTGGTATTGTTATCATACTGCTTATTTTAATAGCATTGTTTGCATCATATATATCTCCTTATGATCCATATCATGTTGATCTTGACATGCAGCTTCAGAAGCCAAGTGCTGAGCATTGGTTGGGTACGGATGAATTCGGGAGGGACTTGTTGACCAGAATCATGTTCGGTACCAGAATTTCACTTGCCATAGGCCTGATACCGACTATTCTGTCTTTGTTTATCGGTACTATTCTGGGAATGGTTTCTGGGTATTACGGTAAAAGAACAGACTTCATCATAATGAGAATTGCTGATGTTGTGCTGGCTTTTCCGGAATTATTATTGGCCATGGTTATAATGTACACACTTGGGGCAAACATTCTGAATATTTTCATAGCATTGAGCCTGGTGCGCTGGGCGCGGGTAGCCAGAGTAGTCAGGGCTCAGACTATGTCAATAAAGGAAAAGGAATATGTTGAGGCTTCAAGAGCCATAGGTGTAAAAAATTGGATAATAATGTTCAGACATATACTGCCTAACTGTTTATCTTCTTTGATAGTACTTTTTACACTGGATATTCCAAATGCAATCCTGTCAGAGGCCAGCCTGAGCTTTTTGGGCATTGGTGCCCAGCCTCCTGCTGCAAGCTGGGGACTTATGATATCCAGAGGCAAGGAATATTTATTCTCGGCTCCTTGGGTGGCGATCTCTCCCGGTATAGCAATACTATTGATCGTGCTGGCGTTCAACTATCTGGGAGACGGTTTGCGGGATGCGTTGGATCCTTATATGAAGCAGTGATGGTAATGAAAGGAGGTAATTAGATTGGCTGAAGTGGATGAATTATTGAGAATAAATAATCTTAAAACGCACTTTTATACTGAAAAGGGTGTGGTACCTGCAGTTGACGGTGTGGATATAACCGTTTCCAGGGGAAAGGTAATCGGCCTGGTAGGAGAATCCGGTTGTGGAAAAAGCATTACGGCACTTTCGATAATGGGACTGGTTGAAATGCCGCCGGGAAGGATAGTTGACGGGGAGATAAATTTCGACGGCAGGAATATTCTGAAGCTCGCAAAACAAGAAATGTACAAGCTCAGAGGTAATGAGATATCAATGATATTCCAGGAGCCCATGACTTCTCTGAACCCGGTAATTACTGTGGGGAAGCAGGTCGCCGAGGCGATAAGGCTGCATCAGAACCTTAATGCCGGAGAAGCAAAGAAGATTGTACTTGATATGCTTGATATGGTGGGGATACCCGAGCCTGAGAGAAGATATAATTCTTATCCTCACCAGCTGTCCGGAGGCCTAAGGCAGAGGGTAATGATCGCAATGGCCTTGTGCTGCAGACCAAAGCTTCTTATTGCGGATGAGCCTACTACTGCATTGGATGTTACTATAGAGGCCCAGATACTTAGCCTGATGAAGGAACTGCAAAAGCAGATAAATACATCAATAATAATGATTACTCACAATCTCGGAGTGGTAGCGGAAATATGCGATGATGTATATGTAATGTATGCAGGCAAAATAGTAGAAACAACAGATGTGTTCGAGCTGTTTGAAAAGCCGCTTCATCCATATACCAACGGTTTGATGAATTCCATACCCAAGATCAACAGCAGCAAGGAAGATA
>LOES01000118.1 GCA_001515955.1 Clostridia bacterium BRH_c25
CCTTATGAGTATCATTAACCGGGTGGGAACGCAGTACCTCCGCTGTACGAAGCGGCTGGACAACAAAAGCTGTGTTGGGTGCGGGAAGATTTATACTGCTGAACTGGAAGCTCTTGTGTATCAGCAGATGGTGAAAAAGCTGGAAAGCTATAAGACGCTGACGGGACGGAAAAAGGCGGCAAAGGGCAATCCGAAAATCACCGCCTTGCAGGTGGAGCTTGCCCGTGTGGACAGTGAAATTGAAAAGCTGGTGGACAGTCTGACCGGGGCAAACAATGTTTTGCTCTCTTATGTAAATGTGAAGATAGCGGAACTGGACAGCCGCAAGCAAGCCCTTGTCAAAGAGATTGCGGATTTAACAGTGGACACCATCAGCCCGGAACAGGTACAGCAGATTTCCGGGTACTTGGACACATGGGAAACCGTGTGCTTTGACGATAAACGGCGGGTGCTGGATTTGCTGGTTACTACCGTGGAAGCCACCAGCGAAAAGATGAACATTACATGGAAAATCTGACGGGCAACACACCACCCGTCAGACCGTTACCCTGTGTAGTCCCTTGTAAACCGTACTTTGTTTCTCCATAGACTTCTTCAATTACTGTTTCATCTAGAACAATTGGATTACTAAAAAGGGTTTCAGTTTCTTCATAAATCTCATCTGCTACTGTTTTTTTAGTGTCAACCTCTGTTACAGTTATATCATGTAGAACTGGAATAATTTCTGAATCCTCGTTTTTTGTTTCAATTGTTTTAGTATGCTCCTCAGAAGGAATAATGACTTCCACTGCTTGTTTCGGTACAGCTACCTGAGCAGCTAATTTATCCAATTCATTAAACTCTTTTGAAATATCTGTTAATGCACTATTGTGTACATCATTATCTGCATATTGGTTCCCGCTAGCTGGATACTTATTTCCTCTCTGCCCATGTCCAAGCATTCGTTCAATGTTTTCAACCAAATATCTGTTATCTAGCTCAACTACTTTGGGAGAAAACTTGTTTATGTTTATTGACGCATTTACTGGAATTATAATCGAAGACATGCCAATGACCAAACTAAGCAATACTGAGAAAAATGAGAATACCTTCTTACTAAACAATATGATTCGACCTCCTTTATAATCAATAATTACATTCTATTACATTTTTTATGGTTTTTTCCTATTATATAAAATTATTCAACATATCAAATAAATCTTTGACGAAAAGGCAGTTTTATTATGCAAATGGTATTTAAAAATCTAATAAAGCTATAGGAGGCTTTTACTTCCTCAGAATGAAGATAAACTAAGGAGCAGCCATGTCATAGCCTAAGTATGACTTATACAGAAATTGTCAATGGCTCTTAGCAAGGTCACCTTAAAAACAACCGTATGCGAGGCACGGATGCCGAAGCAAGCTTTCACGGTCACGGATGACCATTGAAAGCGTTAGGTTTTTTTTAGGCGACCTTGCTTAGTGCCATCAATTTCTGTATATCCATATGTGGCTATCACGTGGTTGCTCCAATTTTCTGCTTTGTCATAAAAATATAGTAGGCTGAACATCAGCCTACTATATCTTTATTCCATATCTCTTCAGCTTGTGCTGCAGAGTCTGGCGTTTTATTCCCAGCTTTTCCGAGCTTCTGGATATGTTGTTCTCGCATTCCTGCAAGGCCTCCAGTATAAGTGATTTTTCAACCTCCTCCAGTATCCTGTCCAAAGGCTGGTTTTCGTTCAGATACAAGCTGTATTTATTCCTGTTGGACTTGAATAGCAGCTGGTACATATCCGGAGAAATGTGCTCCGGCTTTATTATATGCCCCTTGCTGATCATATTTATGGCACTTTCAATTATATTTTCCAGCTCCCTGACATTGCCCGGCCACTCATAATGCAGGAAGGCTTCTTTTACTTCATTGGAAACATACCATATATCCTTCTGCAATATACTGTTGTATTTTTTTATAAAATGATCTATCAGCAGAGGAATGTCACTTTTTCTTTCTCTCAGTGAAGGTATGTTGACCGATATTACATTCAGCCTGTAGTATAAATCCTTTCTTAGAATTCCCTTTTTCAGAATGGCAGAGTGGTTTTCATTGGTAGTTGCCAATATTCTTACATCAATAGGTATGTCCGAAAGACCTCCTACCCGTCTCACATATCCCTCCTGAAGCACTCTCAAAAGCTTGGCCTGGAGCTGGTGTCCCATGGAATTTATTTCATCCAGCAGCAGTGTCCCTCCGTTTGCCTGTTCAAACAGGCCGGGCCTGTTAATTGCGCCGGTAAAGCTTCCCTTGACTGTTCCGAACAGTATTCCTTCAAGGAGAGACTCCGGCAGTGCCGCACAGTTCTGTGCAATAAGCGGCTTATGCTTTCTGCTGCTTTCATTGTGTATGCTCTGTGCAAAAAGCTCCTTCCCCGTTCCTGTTTCACCGTATATCAAAACCGTGGAAGATGACATGGCTGCTTTTCTGGCTATTTCTATAGAGTTATGAAACTTCTCGTCCTCCCCTATGAGATTCCTGAAGGTATAACCCTTTAGATTCTTATCCTCAATATCTTTGCTTGCAAGCTCCTGTTGCAGGTATACAAGCTTATCAGACAATTCTTTTTCCTTTGTAATGTCTTTCGCCATCTCCAAAGCCCCATGCTTGCCGGGAGAAATCATAACCGGTATGGTGCTGTTTATGGTGTTTATTTGTTTACCTTTGTTGTTCAAGTAAGTCTGGTATCTGTTATATATAGGCTTGCCGGTTTTCAGCACCGTAAGCATAGTGCTGGTTTCGGGCGTCAGGCTGGGAAATATGTCCAGTATGCTTTTGCCCATGACCTCGTTGATATCCAACCCTTCAAGATCAGCCATAGCCTCGTTGTAGATTATTGTCTTCCCTGTACCGTCAACTACATTTATCCCTATATCTATGTTTTTTATTATGGTGTCGATAATTGACTTATAAATTAAATTCATCGTCATATAATTACCTCACTAAATGAAAAAGATATGGCCAATATGTTTAGCATTGGACATATCTTTATTATATCAATATTTACAGGATTTCAGCAATGGGCGATGGGCAATGAATTATTTATTTAATATCGGGATATAACGGGTACCTGTCGCACAATGCTTTTACCCTGCTGCTGCACTCGGCCTTTGACTCCGGATTTGTAATAGCCAAAGTAATTATATCAGCTATCTCCTCCATATCCTTTTCCTTGAAGCCTCTTGTGGTCACAGCCGGTGTACCTACCCTCAGCCCGCTGGTAATGAAAGGACTCTGCGGATCAAGGGGAATCGTATTTTTATTCGTTGTTATTCCTATATCATCCAGGAGCCGCTCGGCATCCTTGCCGGTGATATTCTTGTTTCTGAGATCAAGGAGCATCATATGATTATCAGTTCCACCCGAAACTATTTCAATACCTTTGGCTGTTAATGCAGCAGCCAAAGCTGAGGCATTCTTAAGCACCTGCTTGATGTAATCCTTGAATTCATCACTCATAGCCTCTTTGAAGCATACAGCTTTTGCAGCAATTACATGCATCAGCGGTCCGCCCTGCATCCCGGGGAAAATGGACTTGTCTATAGCCTTTGCATATTCCTGCTTGCAAAGTATCGCCCCACCTCTGGGTCCCCTCAAGGTCTTATGAGTCGTTGTAGTTACAAAGTCTGCATAGGGCACAGGGCTTTGATGCAATCCTACTGCAACAATACCTGCTATATGGGCCATATCAACCATTAATAATGCTCCGACCTCATCTGCTATCTCTTTGAAGGCTTTGAAGTCTATACTTCTTGCATATGCGCTTGCGCCTGCTACTATGAGCTTCGGCTTGCTTTCTTTTGCTATTGACCTGACATTATCATAATCGATTCTCCCTGTGCTTTCCGATACTCCATAATGTACAAATTTATAATATTTCCCTGAAATGTTTACAGGACTTCCGTGGGTCAAATGTCCTCCATGGGACAAGTTCATTCCCATGACAACATCTCCCGGATCCAGTACGGTAAAATATACTGCTTCATTTGCACTTGAACCGGAATGGGGCTGAACATTTACATGGTCTGCACCAAACAAGGCTTTCAGCCTGTCCCTGGCAATATCTTCAACAATATCAACAAATTCACAACCTCCGTAATACCTTTTGCCCGGGTATCCCTCGGCATATTTGTTTGTGAGAACTGTCCCAAGAGCTTCCATTACAGCAGGGGATACGAAATTCTCCGATGCTATCAGCTCTATCTTGTTTCTTTCCCTGTCAAGCTCCTTTAGAATCGCTTCAGCGATTTCTCCGTCAAATGCTTTGATATTATCAAGCTTCATATGTTTTCCTCCTGTATAATTATATATATATTATCTTTAATATAAGGCAACTTAATAACTGATTAGAGCTTAATCATAACATAGAAACATTTGCCAATAAAGCTATAATGTCACTTTGTATCATTATATTTCCTAATATAAACATAAGAAACACTTATAATTGCTTATAAGTGTTTCTTATGTTTATATATGCTTCTTTAACATATCGTCGAATATCTGCTTAGGCCTTGCACCGATAACTCCATCCACTTTACTTCCATTATTAAACAGAAATACTGACGGTATACTCATTATGTCATACTTACCGGCCAATTCAGGATTTTCGTCTACATTCACCTTTGCTATCTCCAGTTTTCCTTCATATTCATCAGCCAATTGGTCGATAACCGGAGCTACCATCCTGCAAGGACCGCACCATGCCGCCCAGAAGTCAACCAGTACCGGCTTGTTTGATTTTAATACTTCACTATCAAAATTGTTTTGATTCACTACTTTAATACTCTTACTCACTTATAAATACTCCTTTCAAAAATCTGCTGTTGGTTTTCAATACAGATTCATAACACATTTTTATTTTATCCATTTAGAACATTAATAAATAAACTTACTGTCACATTCAAGCCGTTAAATACTGTCTTTTGTTTTAATTCCTACTATGATCGGCTTAAATTTCCTGATTTTCTTAATTGACTCTTCATTATACTTTATAATTACATAGGAGGCAGCTAATGCAATCAGCCCTGATACTGCCCCTAATGCCTGAGCTGTACTGTGGTTTAAACCCAGAGCCAATAAGCCGTAGTATCCTCCGAATATGCCGGCAATCAATGCAACAAGTGGAAAACCGTACGCTATCAACATTGCAGTCAGGAAATTGACATTCTCCAGATCTATTTCGACTTCGTCACCAACCCGTGCTCCTACATTGTTGTCCGCCGTCATTACCATTTCAAGCTTCTCCCTGCCTACCTGACAGGCTCCGCACTCTCCACAGGCTGTGCCTCTTTTAATCATTATAGTTGCTTGATCCTCTTCCACTTTTATTACTTTTCCTGTCTCTTTCATCTTTCAGAACAGTCCTTTTACTTTACGTATTTTACAATTGTTTCAATCACTTCTTCGATACTCTCATCACTTTTATTATTCTTTAGGGATTCTTTGAGGCACTCCTTTATATATCTGTCCATAATAAGTCCCCCAACCCTGTTTATTGCAGACCTGATGGCAGAAATCTGTACCATTATATCACCGCAGCACTTTTCTTCCTCAATCATTTTTTGTATTCCTTTAGACTGCCCCTCAATCTTCTTCATCCTATTAAGAATATCCTCTTTACTCACTTCTTTGTTATCCAATCTATCGCCTCCTATACCCCGTACCCGTATCATACTTCTATTATATTACAATATTTTATTTTGTCAATGCCTTTATTTAATTACTTTAATATTTATTTATATTATACTTTCGTGCTTCGTGCCTCGTGCCTAATTCTCAGAAAAGACTCCAAAGCCTCACCCTAACCTCGTATCTAGCATCTGCCCTAAAGGAATACCCTTACTTCAGATTGAGTATATCCCTTACCACCGCTGATGCAATTGCAAGACCTGCAGCAGACGGCACAAAGGATATGCTCCCCGGAATCTGTCTCCTCTTTGTACAATTGGCTGTTTCCTTATTGCTGCATATACAGCTTGTTTTGCAGTCTGCAACATCCTTTATGGGGGTAATCGGCTCCTCCTTTGAATACACGACCTTCAGCTTCTTAACTCCTCTTTTTCGCAGCTCACTCCGCATAACCTTGGCCAAAGGGCACACTGAGGTTTTATATATATCAATGATTTCCAGCTTTGTCGGGTCGAGCTTGTTTCCCGCTCCCATACAGCTTATAACCGGTATGTCCATTTCAATGCATTTTAACACAAGGTTTATTTTGGAACTGACCATGTCAATAGCATCAACCACATAATCATACTCCTGCAGCAGCAGAGTTTCGGAGGTCTCTTCATTATACAGCTCCTTATGTATTAGTATATCAGCGTCAGGATTTATTTCCAGAAGTCTTTCCTTCATTGCTTCTACTTTAGTCCTGCCTACGGTTTTTCTTGTAGCATGTATCTGCCTGTTTATATTGGTAAGGCAGATATCGTCGTAGTCTATAAGCACCAGCCTGCCTATGCCGCACCGGCACAGAGCTTCAGCCGTATATGAGCCTACTCCTCCGATGCCAAAAATTGCGACAGTGCTTTTCTTAAGAGCTTCCATGCCTTCTTTGCCTATTAATAGCTCTGTTCTGGAAAACTGATTCATATAATACCTCCCAAAAACCCTGCTCTGCTCGTTAAACGGGGTATAATAACAGCTAACGGCACAGCAGGGTTGTTCTAAACCATAGCATATTGCACTGTTTTTATTCCTTTACCTCAATATGCAGCTCTTCCAGCTGCTTTGCATCCGCAGGGGAAGGAGCGTTTGTCATGAGACAGCTTGCCGTCTGTGTCTTTGGGAATGCAATTACGTCCTTTATATTGTCGGTTCCGGTAAAAAGCATTACTATCCTGTCAAGACCGAAAGCAAGTCCTCCATGAGGAGGTGTACCGTATTTGAAGGCTTCCAGCAGATAGCCGAACTTGCTCCATGCCTGCTCGTGAGTAAGGCCTAAGATCCCAAACATCTTCTCCTGCAGCTCCTGTTTATGGATTCTTATGCTGCCTCCACCAAGCTCATAGCCGTTTAGGACTACGTCATATGCTTTTGCTCTGACTTTCAGGGGATCAGTATCCAAAAGCTCCAGATCCTCGTCCATTGGGCTTGTAAACGGATGGTGCATTGCTACATATCTGTTCTCCTCCTCATCGAAATCCAGAAGCGGAAACTCTGTTACCCACAGAAGGTCAAATATGCTGTTGTCGATAAGTCCGAAACGTTCCGCCAGTTTTAATCTCAACTGTCCCAGTGAGTCATAAACCACCTTTGCTTTATCGGAGATAATAAATATTATATCTCCTAGTTTTCCACCGGCTCTTTCAATTATTCCGTTCAATTCCTCTTCCTTTAAGAACTTGGCTATTGGTGATTTTACACCTTCGGAAGTTATATTTATCCATGCAAGACCTTTTGCCCTGTATGTTTTTACAAACTCCCCGAGGTTGTCTATCTCCTTGCGGCTGAGCTTTTCTCCAAGTCCGACCGCATTTATCGCCTTTATTATACCGCCATTTGCAAGAGTATCTGCAAACACCTTGAACTCCGAATCAACTACTACATCACCTATATCCTTCAGCTCCAGACCGAACCTTGTATCCGGCTTGTCGGAACCATAGCGCTCCATAGCTTCCTTATATGTGAGCTTTTTGAAAGGAGTCTGTATCTCTACATCAAGTACTTGTTTAAATAAAACTTTAAGCAAGCCTTCATTAATTTCCATAACATCTTCCTTCTCAACAAAGGACAGCTCCATATCTATCTGAGTGAACTCCGGCTGCCTGTCGGCTCTCAGGTCTTCATCCCTGAAGCACTTTGCAATCTGGAAGTATCTGTCGAAGCCGGACACCATGAGTATCTGCTTGAACAGCTGGGGAGACTGGGGCAATGCAAAGAAATTGCCCGGCTGAACGCGGCTTGGCACAAGATAATCTCTTGCTCCTTCAGGAGAAGTCTTTATAAGTATTGGGGTCTCCACTTCCACAAAACCATTCTGATCCATATAATCTCTTACTACCTTGGCAATCCTGTGCCTTGTAAAAAGCATCTTCTGCATGGAAGGCCGCCTGAGATCCAAATACCTGTATTTCAGCCTCAGCTGTTCAGATACGTTCAAATCGTCCTCAATATATATTGGTGTTGTCTCAGCCTTGCTAAGTATTTCAAGACTGCTTACAGCAATCTCAATATAGCCTGTGGGCATTTTTGTGTTTATAGCACTTTCACCCCGTCGTACAACTTCACCATTTATAGCAAGTACGAATTCGCTTCTAACCTTAAAGGCTTCCTGAAAAACATCAGGTGTTGTATCCTTGTTTACCGTACACTGCACTATGCCGCTTCTGTCCCTCAGGTCTATGAATATAAGCCCTCCAAGGTCTCTTCTTTTCTGAACCCAGCCTGTAAGATTCACTTTCCCTCCCAGGTTATCCAGGCTTAAATCACCGCACATATGTGTTCTGTTTATTCTTGCCATTACCATCGCCTCCTAAATATTTCGTGAAATATATTTTATATTTTCCTATTGCTTGAGTGAATCAACATAACCGTTTCCTCACTGCAAAAACAAAAATCTCCCGTACCTGACATACTGTCAGGGACGAGAGTTATAATCCCGCGGTGCCACCCTGTTTGGATAATCCATCTTTTTTCTTTAACGCAGAATATACGCGGCTGCCTAACATTTATTCAATATAAGCTCAGCGGCCGGACTCCCGGGTGTCCTTCAGCAGTCTAACCCGTAAGGATACTTCCAGTCAAGTGCCCCAGGCACGGATATCCTCTCCCTGTACAGCTTCAAATGCCTACTTTCCCGTTCAAAATCAAATATGGTATATTATTGTAATATTATAATCTCGGACTCCTCTTATGTCAATATGTTTTCCATAGTTGCTCTAAAATATCTAGCTTATTGCTTATCATTTCATTGACCTTTTCGATATAAAGCTTTACATCCTTTATATTGTGCTGTCTCTCTATCCTATTTTCGCTGTTTATTGCTATTTTGGTCACAGCATCAGCGCCAAAGGCAACTATTGTCTGCTTCTCCTCCATAATCTGCATATTATATATGCACTCAAAACCCTTCTTGGAAAAGCCGATGTTTTCAAGATTCTGAAGCATATGCTTCTGCCGGTATAAATAATACGGATGCATCCCCATTTCTCTCAGGAAGCTCTTGGTGTACTCCATCATGCTTGATACATGCTCGTCGTCAGCAATTGCTGTGTTCCTGAAGTCTTCGTTATATAAGGAAGCTCTTTTTATAGCCATTGTATGTACTGTAACATTCTCAGGCTCAAGTCTTTTTATTTCCTTTAGCGTATAAATCAGCTGCTCCAAGCTTTCACCAGGGAGCCCAAGTATCAGGTCGGCATTTATATTATTGAAGCCTGCTTCTCTCGCCTGCCTGAAGCTTTCTACAACCTGTCCGGCATTGTGTGCTCTTCCAATGCACTTCAGGGTCGTATCATTCATGGTCTGAGGATTTATGCTGATTCTGGTGACATTATTATCATATAATGCCTTCAGCTTTTCCTTGGTAATTGAATCAGGTCTTCCAGCCTCACAGGTGAATTCAGCGGTCTTTCCCCCAAAGCTCTGATTTATACATTTCAAAAGCCTTTCAAGCTGCTGTGCATTCAGGGCTGTGGGTGTACCTCCGCCGATGTATACGGACTGCACCCTGCAGCTCTTGCTGTCCAGGTACTCCGCTGTACTTCGAATCTCTTTCATCAGGCTTTCAAGATAAGGCTCAACATATGCCTGGTATGCGCTTATTGAATTTGAAGTAAATGAACAGTAGTGACACCTGCTGGGGCAGAAAGGTATTCCAATGTATACGCTTATCACATTCTTATTATAAGGATATATAAACGGCCTTTCAATACCGGCTATTTCAAGTGCCAGCCGTGCCCTGTCTTCACTCATGAGATACTCCTTCATCAGCCCGTCAGGTATATCCCCCTTAAAAATTCCTTTATTCATAAGCTCATGCACAATTTTAACCGGTCTTATTCCGGTAAGTATTCCCCAGGGGAATTCCCTCCCCAATACCATAGATAAAAGCTTGTACACAGACTTCTTGACCAATCGCTTTAAAGCTTTGTCATCAATCAGCTCTATGCTGCTTTCCATTACCGCTTTCTCATGCTTTTGCTTATCCCGATATTCCGAGGTACATTTGCAGCTTTTTCCTGAAATCTCCAGACTGCTTGTGATAAGTACAGCATTCTCCTGTAAAAAGCTCTGGCTGTCCGCCAAAGCTCTCTCTAGTCTTCCAACTTCGCATTTACCATAGTACATTCTGATTACATCTGCCACTTCATTATAGAAGTCATGGTTTTCCAATCTGATTCCAATCATAGCTTCCCCTAAATCATATCATTGAAAATTTGTTTCTTTATATCAGAAACATAATTTGATGTTATTCCGATTTCCTCGGCTATTTCATAATCCTCCATGCCTGATTCTATCATGTCAATAAGCTCGCCATATTCCTGATGCAGCTTGTTTTTGTGCTTCTCTGCCAATAGTTTCTTTGAAGACTTATTCATGAAAAAACCTCCTATATGCCGGTGTTTATTGTATTAGTCTTTCCTAATATAATAAGCATATTCATGGCTGGCCAACTTCATAAGTCATCAAATTTTTATACTAAAAAGGGATTCCTCTTTTTTTCAGTTAATATTGTTGATGAAGCTCCGTGCCCCGGATATACTGCCGTATTGTCGGGCAATACCAAAAGTTTGTTTTTGATTGATGCAATGATTTCGTCAAAAGAACCCCCGGCCAGATCTGTTCTTCCAATGGAGCATGCAAACAAGGTATCCCCTGAAAACAGGCTGCCCTCACAATATATGCATATCCCCCCCCGGGAGTGTCCCGGTGTATGGATAATATCAAGCTTTGTATCACCGATTTCGAGAGCATCCCCATCCTTAAGAAGCCTGTCTGCTGACATCTCTACAGGTTGATCCCCAATCTCCACTGTAAAATTCATCCTGCTGTTTTTCAACATTTCCTGATCTTCGCTGTGTATGCATACAGACCCACCTGTATAGCTCTTCAACTCTCGGAGTGCGCCAATGTGGTCCCCATGTCCATGGGTTAAAATAATATATTTTACTTTTAATCCGTTAGTCTCAATGAAGCTTTTTATTTCGGAAAAATCCCCGCCGGGATCTATTACCGCTGTTTCCTTTGTCTTTTCATCATGTAGAATGTAGCAGTTTGCTTGATATACCCCTAAAGGAAGCCTCTTAAACTCCATATATACATCTCCTTTTTATCTTATTCCACTGCCGGTTTCATATAAGCTTTTCGCTGTCTACAATTACTGTCACAGGGCCGTCATTTTCAATATTCACCTTCATATATGCCTGAAAGGTTCCTGTTTCTGTTTTCACACCCATTTCTCTGCATTTTTTGACTAACTCCTTGTACAGCTCCTCCGCCTTTTCAGGTCTGGCTGCACTCATAAAATTCGGCCTTCTCCCTTTCCTGCAGTCTCCATACAGTGTAAACTGTGAAACTACCAACAGTTCACCCTTTATATCCAGCAGAGAAAGGTTCATTTTTTCATCCTCATCCTCAAATATCCTCAGATTCACTAGCTTATCCGTCATGTACAGCACATCCTCAGCTGTATCCTTCTCGCTTACACCGAGTAAAACAACAAAGCCCTTGCCTATACTCCCGACAATGTTCCCATCAACAGTGACTCTTCCACTGTTCACCCTCTGTATAACTGCGCGCATATTACCCTCCTGTATTCCCCTAAAGTTTCGTTACGTGTTTCGAGTTTCGCGTTACGAGATTAGGCATGTCTTCGAAGCACTGCCCTAACTCTCGCATCTCGTATCTCGAATCTCGCATCTGACGCCCTGAAGGGCGTCACTGCTTCGCCCTGAATACGTCCATTACACCTTCTATTTTTCTGAATTTTCTTATAAGCTTATTAAGCTGCTCTATATCATTAATTTCCAATATGAAATTTATTATAGCCATTTTATCCTTTGTAGTTCTTGAATGGAAGGCACTTATGTTTACCTTGCTTTCATCTATAATGGTGGTTATCTCTGCAAGCAATCCTTTTCTGTCAGTTGCTCTGACTTCCACATCAGCATTATAGGACACCTTCGTCTGGGTATTCCATTCCACCTCAATAAATCTTTCTTCCTCATTCATAAGATCGGCAACATTCGGACAATCCTTCTGGTGTACGGATACCCCTCTTCCTTTTGTTATATATCCTACTATCTCGTCACCAGGTACCGGATTACAGCATTTTGAGAATCTTATCATAATATTCTCCACACCTTTTACTTTAACTCCGGTACTACTATGCCTGCTCTTTCTTTCCTGGGCCTTCTCAACCTGGCGCTCAATGGTTTCCTCTTCACGTTCTTCAAGCTTCTGGGTTTTCCTGAACTCTTCCTTCAGCTTTGTTATTACCTGGTTGGGTGTCAAACCGCCATAGCCAAGAGAGGAATACATATCATCCACGCTGTGAAGGCTGAACTTTTTTGATATAATCTCCATCCATTCCGTTCTTACCAGCTGTGCAGTAGTATAGCCATGTCTGCGTATCTCTTTTTCCAGCAGTTCTTTTCCCTTTTGAATATTCTCTTCTCTTTTTTCCTTTTTAAACCACTGTCTTATCTTATTTTTCGCTTGTGAGCTTTTTACTATCTTCAGCCAGTCACGGCTGGGTCCGTTGGCCACAGCAGAAGTTATAACTTCTACAATATCTCCGTTCTGGAGTTTATAATCCAAAGGCACAATTCTTCCGTTTATTTTAGCCCCAATACATCTGTTCCCAATTTGACTGTGTATCTTATATGCAAAGTCGATGGGGGTTGATTCCACCGGTAAATCAACAACATCACCCTTTGGTGTGAATACATATACTTCATCTGTAAACAAATCTACCTTCAGGGTTTCCATAAACTCTCTGGTGTCCTTAATATCATTCTGCCATTCAAGCATCTGCCTCAGCCACTTCAGCTTCTCATCAAACTCTGATTGGGAGGTTCTACCCTCCTTGTATTTCCAGTGTGCTGCTATACCAATTTCTGAGGTCTTATGCATCTCCCAAGTCCTTATCTGTACTTCAAAGGGCTGCCCCTCCGAACCAAGCAGTGTAGTATGAAGAGACTGGTACATGTTAGGCTTGGGCATTGCCACATAATCCTTGAATCTTCCGGGTATAGGCTTCCACAAAGTATGGACTATGCCCAGAACTCCATAACAATCCTTGACTGTATCTACAATTATCCTTACTGCAGTAAGGTCGAATATCTGCTCAAAGCTCTTGTTCTGGTAGTACATTTTCCTGTATATACTGTAGAAGCTTTTCGGTCTTCCCTCTATATGGGCTTCTATTCCTACTTCTTTAAACTTTTCACTTAGTATTTGGATGACATGATTTATTTCTTCCTCGCGTTCCTTTCTCTTTTTGGCTACCTTGTCAACCAATTCATAATACTCCTTTGGCTCAAGGTATCTTAACGCCAGGTCCTCCATCTCCCATTTTATCTTTGATATCCCCAGCCTGTGAGCAATAGGAGCATATATTTCCATTGTTTCCTTTGCTTTTTCCTTCTGCTTTTCCGGAGGCATGTACCGAAGGGTACGCATATTGTGCAGTCTGTCGGCAAGCTTTATCAGAACCACTCTGATATCCTTTGCCATAGCTATGAACATCTTCCTAAGACTTTCCGCCTGCTGCTCCTCCTTGGTCTTGTACTCAAGCTTTCCTAATTTTGTTACACCGTCTACAAGCATTGCTATCTCTTCACCAAACAGGTTCCTGCAGTCCTCATTTGTACACTTGGTATCCTCTACAACATCATGGAGCATACTTGCAGCTATTGTAATATTGTCCATGTTCAGCTCAGCCAATATTTTGGCTACTTCCAGCGGATGGATAATGTAATCCTCCCCTGATACCCGCTTTTGTCCATCATGGGCTTTTACGGCATAGT
>LOES01000119.1 GCA_001515955.1 Clostridia bacterium BRH_c25
CAGGAAGCTTAAAAGCGGCGATGAGATAAATCTCAGGGAGGGCAATGCTTCCATACAGCAGCTAGCCAACAGGGTCCTTCCAGGGAAATACATACCGGAATACAAGCAGGACTGCCGCATAAGAGCCGTTTTGGGGCCCCAGGATGATTGCTTTACCGAAGAGAGTATAGAAAGATTTTTCAATTCCGGATATGAGGTGAAAAATGAATCGGACAGGATGGGCTACAGGCTTTCAGGACCGATTCTTGAACACAAGTCCGAAGCGGATATAATTTCAGACGGAATAAGCCCGGGCGCAATACAGATCCCCGGCCACGGCATGCCGATAGTCATGCTGGCCGACAGGCAGACTACCGGGGGATATACAAAAATAGCAACGGTGATCTCAACCGACATACCTTTGATGGCACAGCTGAAGCCCGGTGACAGGGTAAGCTTTGATAAGGTTGATATCTGTGAAGCTCACAGGCTTCTGAAGGAATATGAGGATAGGATACAAGCAGTAAAAGACTATGTGAACAGCAATCAGCTGAAGATTAAGCAGGAGAAACGCTATAATTTGAACATTGAAGGTACAAGCTATGAAGTGATGGTGGAGGAGCTTTAATCAAAAAATAAAAAAGGACTCCGCTCTACGAGTGTCAGCCCTTTTTTTATATCTCAATTTTTAGGAAAATGCAATTTGGCGGGAGTATGTGGGAATCGAACCCACCCATGAGGCTACCAACCCCAGACACTGGTTTTGAAGACCAGAGGGCACACCAGCACCCATCTACCCCCATAATATTAATATTATCGGCAGCTTTTCAGGGATTTATTTCGCCTCAACATCTACAGATGATATCATAATCTTTATTAAAAAGCAATGGGGAAGAAAAGCAGAAAATGCGTAAAAAAACCGAAACTTATTTGCTTAAGCAGATTGCCTCATTGAGGCTGATTCCACCTAGCTCATGTTCCGGTTTGTTTTCTTTCACTGACGAAACCTTTCTGGAGATAGGGCAATTTCCTGCTTCATCTGCTCGATGATTCTTCTTACCATTTCGCCGCCGACCTTGCCGCATTGCTTCGCTGACAGGTTGCCTTTATAGTCACTGGTGAAATCTATTCCAAATTCAGAGGCGATGGACTTTTTCAGGTTATCCATTGCTCCCTCGGCTTCAGGTACGAGAATTCTTGAGCTTCGCTTGCCCACTCTTTTCCCTGTTATAGTCTTATATGTGGTTTCAGTATTTTTTAACATCATAAAACACCGCCTTTCAGTATTAGTATTCTATGGATGTTGCATTTGCATGAGTTGAAAATATAGGATAATTAAAAAGAAAAATGAAAATGCTACAATATAAAATTAGTAAGTACATACACAGTGAGCGGCAACGTAAGAATGCTTAAAAGTGTGGTTATAAAGACACCAACTGAGGCAAATAATGGCTCTGAATCAAACTGCTTGGCAAAAATTGCATTTGTTGCTCCGGCAGGCATGGCAGCCATTATGGTGCAAATTGAAATTACCATGGTATTAAAGCCCATAAGCTTTAAAATATAGGCTGTTGCAAAAGGAAGTATTAGAAGCTTTATTGCCGATACCAGATAAACCTTTTTGTTTGAGACAAGCTTAGCAATATCTATTTCTGCTATTAACGCTCCAATAAGAAGCATTGATAGGGGAGTTGTCATTTTGCCTGTCAGCTCAAAGGCTGAATAAAGGGTATATGGCAGTCGGAGCTTGAATAAAAACATTATAATTGCAATGAAAGACGAAATAGAACCAAGGTTCAGGAGCTTTTTCAGTTCTACTTTTTCCTGCCTGTCAAACAGCAGTATTCCATAGGTCCAGAGAAAGATTATAAACACAAGATTCACAACAGTCGCATAGAGGACCCCGACTTCTGAAAAAAATGCTTCAGCAACGGGATAGCCCATGAAGCCTACATTCCCGAAGACTATAAGGGCAATAAATACATTGGCGGTTTTTT
Organism: Clostridia bacterium BRH_c25; assembly: GCA_001515955.1. The sequence goes on from LOES01000119.1 coordinate 1,977, forward strand.
TATCATAGTGCAGAGTTTTTACGGTCAGCATACACAAAATTATCGTTAAAATATAAGAAACTATTGTGATTATGAGTATGCTGATCATATTTGGAAGCACTTCACTGGTTCCTTCAAAATTGGTAGATGAGAGTACAAGAGCCGGAAGCGCAACTTTCATAAGTAGTTCGGAAATGGAATCCTGTATGTCGTTGTTAAGAATCCCTGATCTTTTTGCCGCTGCTCCCATAAACATAATAATAAACAATATCAGTACCTGACTTACTGCTGTATTGAAATCCATAAACACACCCCGGATATTATTCTATAATAATTGTGTAATAAAGTTGCATTATAAAAATAAATATATCATAGATTTATATATATGTACATAAATGGCCTTTGGTACCTTCTGATGAGTGGATATAAAGTTCTTTGGGGGAGGAGAGTATGATTGATAACAACAGGGAGGATTGCCTTCTTACGGAAATATGCAAGCTGAATGATATCCTGACACCGCTTGTAAGCTCATACAGGTTATCTGTTGGAGCGGCGGAGGAGTTCAACAAGATTGCTCTGGCACACAGGAAGGATGTTGAGGATGCTATAGACCGGGCAGATGATTTGGGGCATATGGTTGATGAGGTGCGGAAAAAGCTTAAAAAATATATGAAAAGGTATTTTACTGAACTTGATTATAAGCTGAAATATATGGATGAGCTTCTGGAAAAGGCTGCAATGCGTGAAAAATTGGAGTCTAAGCTCAATAAGCTGTCAGAGGAGAAAAAAGAGGACATTTGAGTGAACTTCAAATATCCTCTGAAATTTAGAGTTTTTCTATAAGCTCCTTTATACTAATGTTGTCTCTCGCTACCGGAAGCTTGGCTTTCTGCTCTGCCGCCTTTTTGATTTTCATAGGCAGACTTGGGTCGCCAAAGACAATAGCTGCCGTTATGATGTCATCCTTGATCAACAGCTTGGCATACCTTCCATTTTCGGTGTCAAGCTCAGCAATCGCTATGGAATCTTCTGCGAACACATCTCCAATGGAGAACATGGTTATTCCTTTGATTTTAAGACTGGTGAAGGGTTTTGTCTCGGCATATTCCAGTTGACCGCCGGCTGCATTGTTTCCTGCAACTTTACCCTGAGCAACTGCAATAGGCCAGATGCTGAAGTTTTTGCCATTATACTCGGCTATGTCCCCTGCTGCAAATATTCCTTCAATATTAGTCTTCATATGCTCATCTACGGCAATTGACCTTCCTATATTGAGGCCTGATGAGGCGAAGGGCTGGATATTTGCTTTAACTCCGGTAGAAAGAATAACAAAATCTGATTTAATAGCTGTTCCATCTTTAAGCTTTACATACTCTGCCTTGCTGCTTCCTACGATTTCCTGCACCTGTGCGTTCAGGAACACTTGTATTCCCTTGGAGGATATTGCGTTAAGCAGAAGTGCTGCGCCCTGCTCATCTATCTGCTTTGACAGCAGTCTGGGGGAATGATCTATAACGTTAACATCACAGTCAAGCTGTCTTATTGCCCATGCCATTTCAAGGCCCAGAAGGCCGCCTCCGATTATTGTACATGTCCTGTCCCTGCCGGACAGCTTTCTGATCTTATCGGCATCCGGCAATGAACGTACAGGGAAGCAATTCTCCATGTCCGCTCCCGGGATCGGCGATACATTACCGCTGCTTCCAAGCGTTATGACGAGAGCATCGAATTCAAGCAGGCCCGCATCAGTAAAAATGGTTTTCTTTGATGTATCTATTCCTGTAACTCTTGTATTCTTACGGATGGTTATATTGTTTGCGTTATACCAGGAATCATCATAGGGAAAAAGCTCCTTGTAAGAGGCCTCCCCCGATATGTAGTCGGGAAGCCTGGTCCTCACATAGGTGTTCATAGCTCCCTCTTCGAGTATTATGATGCTGCTGTCCGGATCCTGCTCCCTTGCTGCTTTTGCAGCATTTAACCCTGCAATGCCTCCGCCGGCAACAACTATTCTTCTGCCCATGGAATCACTCCCTTGCTTAAATAGTGTTAATAAGGCTTGTAAGGTCAATCAGATGCTTTTTTTCCTCATTCAGTATCATAGAGAGTATATGCAGCACTTCGGCTGATTTGGTGTTGCTGATAATTTCATTGTAAAAGAGTATAGAATTCTTCTCCGAGTTTATTCCAATATTCAATGCATCCTTCATGGAGCTCATATTTTTAATGCTGTCCAGCTCTTTCTCTTTGAAAATCTTGTTTTCCACGAGTGCTTTCATGTATAATGAGACATTTTCATCGTAAAGGTAGTCATCACTTAAATTGCTTGTCTCAGAAAGCATCTTGTGGAGGTTGGAAAACAGCTCTGCATGCCTTTTTTCCTGTTCCTCAAGCAATATAAATATGCTCCGGAGCTTTTCATCCTTGGCAAGAGCGGCAGCTTTGCCATAAAACTCCTGACCTTCCTTTTCCATATCCATAGCAATTTTTGTAATTTCCAGGTTATTGTATTTTTCCATAATAATAAGCACCTCCAGCTTTTTTCATAATATCTTTGTTTTAAATACCCCAAGGCTTCATTATAGTATTATAACATAATATGTATATTTCCTGCCTGTTTTTGCTGTCAGCGTGAATTATTAGCCTTCAGCAAATTTTCAGCAGAATTCAGGAAGTCATCAAGTCTTTCTACCCTGCTGCCTCCTCCCTGGGCTGTTCTTGCATTACCGCCGCCTTTTCCGTCAATAACAGGCAGCACCGCTTTAAATAATTCATTCATATCTATATCAACATCCTCCGAGCGGGTGAATATGACCTGGGCGCTTTCGCTTCTGCATGCCAGGAGAGCAACAGTACCCGGTACTTGTGTAAGGTACTGTGCAAGCAGTTTTGCATCGTTTATACTCCTGTTGTCAAAGATTCTGCTTACCAATCTTATTCCCGAAACTTCAGGACATTCATTTATAATATTGTCGGCTTCATATTTTATCAATTCCTGAGTAACTGCTGAAAGCTGCTTTTCAGTATTCTTCAAGTCAATTACCACCTTATTCACTGCTTCTACAATTTCGGAATCCCTGACAGACAGCTTTTCTCCAAGAGCTTTGGTGATGGAATTCTGAAGACCATAGTCCTTCAAAGCTCTGCTGCCGCATACAAATGTGAATCTGAAGCCTCCTTTACATTTTTCCCAGTTCTTTATCTTTATCATGCCTACTTCTCCGGTCGCACTTACATGGGTGCCACCGCAAGGAGAATAGTCAATATCCTTTACTTCAACTATCCTGATATTCTCGGTAACCTTTGGCACTTTTCTCAAGGGAATGCTCTTCAGTTCTTCTTCAGTCACTACTCTTGCAGTTACAGGCAGGTTACTGTATATAATATCATTTGCCATATTTTCAAGGTGCTCGGCATCATTAGCACTGAAGCTATCAATGTTGATCTCGATGCTTATAATATCCTTACCCAGGTGGAAGCTGTCGGTGCTGCCCTTAAGAAGCTTTTCAAAGCAAGCGGACAATATATGCTGGCCGGTATGCTGCTGCATGAGGTCAAACCGGCGCGACCAGTCGATAAGTCCTTTTACTTCCTTTGCCTGTGGCTGCCTTTCAACTATATGAAGAAGCTCCCTGTTCTTTTCAATTACCTGCAATACACTTGCCTCATTCAAATATCCGGTGTCATAGGGTTGCCCTCCTCCTTCCGGATAAAAGGCTGTCCTATCCAATATTATTCCATATTTGTCCTCAAAGGGAAGGACTTCAAGAATCTTGGCCTCGAACTCCTTTAAGTAAGGATCATTGTTATACAATCGCTCAGTTCTCATACGTACCTCCAAAATCTTAGATACGAGATTCGAGATTCTAGATTCGAGGAATATCTGGGTATTCCTAATATGAAACTTTTACTGGATACATCTTCATCGATATAATGCAAAACGATGGGAGAACTATCACCCACTCGTATCTCGTATCTCGCATCTCGCATCTCGGATCTAGTATCTAGTATCTCGTATCTGATGTTTTATTTCCAGTTTATCATTTCCATTAATGCAGTTCAATAATACCGGCAATGTATTCTTGCGGGGTGAAGTGAGTCATTTTTCCGTACAAAGCATACTATGTAATAGAATCAGCGAAAGGGGGAATTTCTTGATGAACCTGAACGAAACAGTGTTAATACCTATAATAATGTCCATAGTAGAAATGGTAAAGGGACTTGGACTGCCACGGAAATTTTCGGCGCTTGTAGCTGTGGTAGTAGGAGTGCTTCTCGGTATATTCTTTGTAGAGCCTCATTGCTTAAGAGTAGGGATTCTAAAGGGTATAGTGTATGGGCTTACAGCATCGGGGCTTTATTCAGGCACTAAAAATACCTTTGAACAGATGAAAAGTAATAGGGACAAGGAAAACAAGTGAATTTTATAATTCTTTTATTAAAGAATTTACATTCCATTAATGAGTAAAAAATAGATTTTTTGCGTAATAATATATGGGAAGTATTAACCGGCATAAGTGTGCGTGATCTGTTTAATGTATGATTAATGGACAGGATACAATTAAAATGAAAAGAAAAAGAGCTTTTATTGGGGGACTTGCTTTTGTGCTGCTGCTGTTGCTTGCTGTAGCAGTGTACTTATACGGATATCTCAAGAATATATCACTGCGGCAGGCAACAACGGCAATAGACAGCCTGGGAGCCATGGCACCAGTGGTTTTTGTTATGATGTGCATATTGCGGGGACTGGTATTTTTGCCATGTGGAATACTGTCGGCCTTGGGAGGTATGCTTTTTGGGACACTCCCCGGCACTGTTCTCACACTTATTGGACTGACTGCCGGTTCCGTCTGCACATTTTACATGGCAAGAGGCCTTGGAAAAGAATGGGTTCAACGTATTCCAGGGCATAAGTATGATAGGTATGAAGGCTATGTTTCCAGGGATTCCTTTTACAGCGTATTTTTAATGAGGGTTGTACCAATTCTGCCCTTTGATGCTGTATCCTGCATCGCGGGATTGTCCAGAGCCAGAGTGGATAAATTTGTATCAGGCACCTTAGCAGGCTCGTTGCCAGGGGTATTCATATACGTATATTTTGGCGATTCGATCAAAAGCATGTCTCTGAAAAGAGTGATTTTTTCTGTTTTATTTATAACAGCCTTTGCTGTAATACCCTTCTTATACAGGTATTTAATGAAGTTAAAGCAAAAAACTGCATAAAGTTTAAATTATGGAAGTATATATTTATCCTTCTGAGGTTAAATTAAACTCAGGAGGTGAACTGCATGGGTAATACTACATCCAATAATGGTCAGCAGAGGAAATCGACAGGTACTGGATTGATTGGTTTCATTATCAGGTTTGCAGTTGCTGCAATAGTACTTATGGTTACAGCTTACTTTGTTCCTGGCTTCAGGATGCGCGGAGGCTTTACAACCGCACTCATTGGTGCTCTTGTGATAGCAGCCGCTGATTTTCTCATTGAAAAATTGTTCAAATTTGATGCATCCCCTTTAGGCAGAGGTATCTCAGGCTTTCTCGTATCGGCGGCAGTAATATATTTTACTCAATATTTTGTGTCTGGCATGGAGGTAAGTCTCTTGGGGGCTGTAATTGGAGCACTGGTAATAGGTCTTATTGACTCAATATTGCCTACAAGATTCATGTAGAGCTTCAAATAGCTGCGATATGCAGCTATTTCTTTTTTTAGTAGCAAATTGTAAATATGTAGTATATAATCTATTCATACATTCTTCTTTATTGAACGCATAAAGTATTTATATTGGGCAAGGTGCGAATTCAATAACAATCAAGGTAACCATTTTGCGGATTTTGAATAAAGATAAATATGTATTCCGCAAAATGCCGAATTGGAGGGAGTAGCTTGAAACTAACGGTATTGGGGAATAATGGACCTTACCCAAAAGCAGGTGGGGCTTGCTCAGGCTTTCTGCTTGACAGCGGTGAAACCAAGGTGGTGTTGGACTTTGGCAATGGTGTGCTTAGCAGGCTGCAGCAATACATAGATATTGAAGAAATATCTGCTATTATTCTTTCACATCTTCACAGCGACCACATTGGGGATATAATGATACTCCGGTATGCTGCAGATATCAAACTAATGAAAGGCCAAATGGAAAAGCCTATAAAAATATATGCACCTGCGGAACCCATCGAGGAATTCAATAGGCTTAAATACAAGGAAGCCTTGGAGATTATTGAGATTAATCCTGCTGAAAAGCTTTTGATTGGTGACCTTAAGATAAGCTTCAGGGAGATGGTTCATGGATTTAAGAACTATGCAATATGTATAGAAAAGAATTTAAGGAAGTTTGTTTATTCAGGGGATACCTGCTTAAATGATGAGCTTGTTGATTTTGCCAGGAATGCGGATCTGTTCATATGTGAAGCAGGTTTGTTGGAAAGAGATGAAAAATGCATAAGAGCCATGCACCTGACAGCGAGAGAAGCGGCACAGATTGCCGAGAACGCGGCTGCAAAGAGGCTGCTGCTCACACATTTTCTTCCGGGTGTAAAGCTGGAGCATTATATTAATGAGGCTACTTCGGTATATAACGGGATTATGGAGTTGGCAGGAGAGGGCAAAAGTTATTTTATATAGAAAAATGTATAAACCTGATAAAAATGTAATTATATAGAAGGAAAATGGGAATATAGGTAGAAACCATATATATAAATCGCACAAAGAAGCTTACATGGAATAGCTGCGATTTATAACATCAATGAAAACGTTTCGCACTATTGAACTATTATGTAATGGATTTAGTGCGAAACATATTGTACACAATATAAAAGATACGGATGTGGAAGTATGGTGGAGACTAAAACAAGCATTGATACCAAGGGTGGAAGATATGATATGGCAGGCTTCGCCCTTTCCTTCTTTTGCGGCATACTGGCCGGAAGTGTTTTATTACCTGGTAAATTGATTATACTGGGTAGTTTTTTATTGTCTGCAGTTCTTGTGTTCCTGAACAGAGGAAGCAGGACAAATTTCAAGGCCGCCCTTATGCTGATGATTTTTCTTGGAGGGATGCTGGATTACAGGTTAAGCTTTGAGCTAAATAGCAAGCTTACTGTATTCGATGAAAAGAATACAGTCTATGAATGCCTGATTATAGACAATCCGGTGGATAAAGGCGGTTATCTGCAGTATACAGCGAAAATCCTATCGGTGAACCAGGGGGGGAAGCACTATAATTTCAGTGATAAGGTTTTCTTAAGAATTGATACGGAGAACATATTCAAATTTGGGGATAAGGTAATTGCTGAAGGCCAATGCTCCGACATAGCAGGAAGGAGGAATCCGGGGGATTTCGATTATAGGCAGTATTATAAAAGCAAAGGTATAAGCAAGGTGATAATAACCGATAGGGCAGTATTGTCGGAGGAGGATAGCGCCGGAGTTTTCAGGACTATGCTTTATCTTTCCAGGGAGAAGGTCCGGTCTGCTATAAATGAGGCTTTGCCTGCAGACGAGGCGGCTATACTTATCGGTATAATAACCGGTGATAAGACTGGTATTGATGAGGACACAAGGGATGCCTATATGAGAACAGGACTATCCCATATACTTTCAGTTTCCGGCCTTCATGTAGGTTTTCTCATGCTGCTGCTTACATATGCACTGATGCCCTTTAAAATGGAGAAAAGGCTTCAGGGAATGATAATTATATTGACAGTAACATATTATGTGCTGTTGATCGGTGCTCCCCTGCCCTCTGTAAGGGCTCTCATCATGCTTGCGGTTTTAATGGGCGGAAAGGCTGTGGGACGGGATTATGACCTTTTGGCATCGGTATCCTTTGCCGCCATGGTAATGCTGCTATTTAAACCTTTGGCAGTACATGATCCGGGCTTTATAATATCCTTTGGTGCAATGTATTCCATTGCATTTCTTTATCCGGTATTTCACAGCATGCTGCGGTGCATTTCTTCGGCTATAAGGAGTGCTGCAGCATTATCGCTAGCTGTATGGTTTGGGCTTGCACCTATTCTGGCTTATTATTTCAACTACATTTCTACAATAAGCATTATAATAAACATTATAGCAGTGCCTCTGTCATTGGTAATCACAGTTGCGGGTTTTGCAGGGGTAATTGCGGGAATAGCATCAAAGGTTCTGGCAATATACATATTCTCTGTAGACTACTACCTTATAAGCTTTCTTACCTGCATGGTCCAAAAGGCTTCTGGGCTTCCCATTGCAGGCTTTTATATTCCAACACTTCCTGTCTGCATTTATGCCTTATACTATATGGGCATAGCTTTATGGGCCGCATTTTTCGGGAACACCTTTTTCAAAATATACATCGGGAGGCTCTCGATGGCCTATTTACTTGCAGCGGCTGTGGCTCTTTCAGTCTATAACCTTCCTTCCAAAGACCTGAGAATGGTTTTCTTCGATGTCGGTCAGGGAGACAGCAGCTGCATCATTACTCCCTCAAAAAAGGTAGTGCTGGTTGATGGGGGAGGTTCCTCCGGGAATGGAGATTACTACTACGACGTAGGGGGGAAGATAACGCTTCCGGCACTGCTGCACCAGGGGATATGGAGAATAGATACTGTGATAGTCTCACATTTGCATGATGACCACATGGAAGGCCTGCTTTCGGTAATGGAGGTTTATCCGGTAAAAAACCTTATAATGCCTAAGGTTTCTGGAAGCCCGGAGAATGTTTCAAAGAATATCGGTGAGTTAATGGATATGTGCAGGAGAAAAGGGGTAAATATTTATAAATTGGGAAAGGGCGACTATATAAAATTAGGAAAAGAAGTAAGGATAGATTTTTTGCATCCCGGAGAAGAGGCCAAATCGGACGAAAATGAAAATTCATTGGTAGGTGTGCTGAAATATGGGGATTTTCTTGCGTTGTTTACAGGAGACATAGGGAAAGAGACAGAGGTGATTCTTCCTGCCGGAGTGATTGACTCAAGCATATTGAAAGTGCCTCATCATGGCAGCGGTCGGTCTTCTTCTGAAGAATTTCTGGAGGAAGTAAAGCCAAAGGCGAGTGTGATTTCAGTCGGCAAGAATAATTACGGACATCCATCGGCAGAGACAATAAAAAGGTTGAGCGACAGCGGCAGCCTGATATATAGAACCGATGAGACCGGAGCGGTGATATTTATTACAGACGGGAAAAATCTGAAGGTGAAGACTGTAAGATAATGTTTTTTGGTTACGCGTTACGCGTTCCGAGTTGCGGGATTCAATCCAGAGAGTGACCTTATTTGGTGTTAAGTTCCCATTACAAAACAGGTCTTGGGCTTGATGTAAGCTTCTGGTAAAAGTATTATTATATCAGAGAAAAAAGATTATAAATATGTGTAACATTTTGAGAGTATTATATGTCTTATATGTGAGGGGTCAGAAATATGTTTTTTAGTTTTACAAGCGACAAGGATGATGAGCGCTATGAATATTCCATTGAGGTATTATTTCAGGAAAATTACGATAGAGCCTATAGCACGGCAATAGCTATACTCTTAAATAAGGAACTTGCTAAAGATGCAGTGCAGGAAGCGTTTTTAAGGGCATTTTTAAAGATAGATACATTGAACGATAAAAGCAAATTTAGTATATGGATTTGCTCTATCACTAAAAATGTATGCAGGGATATGCTGCGGCAAATATGTAAACAGAGAAGCAGAAATATATCCATCTATGATGAAGAGGGCAACATTAAAAACAATATTGTTGAATTAAGTGATTTGAATGTTCCTGATAAAATATATGAAGACAGCGAGGCCAGGCGGGAATTAAAAGCATTTATTGGTGAAATGGATGCTGATACACAGACAATCATTAACTTGAGATATTTTGAGGACTTTACGTATGAGCAAATCGCTGAATATATGGATACTAAAGAAAACAATGTGAAGGTTAAGCTGCATAGAGCAAAACGCAAGATAGCAGACAAGATAAAGAAGCATCTTGCTATGGGGGGAGTAGATAAAAATGTCTAAAAACTTTGATTCTTTTATAAAAGAGCTGATAAAAGAAAGAATATATGAAATGCCGCGCCCTCCAAAAGAGGAGGTGTGGGGGCAGTTAATAACACAGTTAAGGCAGGAACGCAGAAAAGAAAGAAAGATAAAAATGCTAAAGCAGTTAAGACCTGTATTTACCGCATGTATGGTAATTATCTTTTTAATAGTACTATATATAAACCCCAATACTCATGTAGCAGCATTTACTAATAAGATTATAAAAAGTATAGTTGAAATAACACAGGATACTTTTAAAATTCATAAAAAGGTTGATTTTGCTGCTGATGGAAAGGCTGATTATCTTTTCGGAAGGGATATTGACGATCCAAGGATTGGTGAAGCACAAAAAAAAGTACACTTTAGGTTGTTTATCCCGGAATATATACCTGAAGATTTCAAATTAAACAGTGTCGATGTCTTAAACAAGAATGAGAAAAAGGAAACAGTGACTTTCTTGTATATAAATTCTGATAGTAACAAAAAAGATTGTTTTGAAATTACACAGCGGAGTTATTCAGATGGTGCAAGTGTCACTATGAACATCGAGAAGGATGAAAATACAAAAATTGAGAATTTAGCCATTGACGGGATAGAGTATACTTTGGTAAGCTATGAAAAAAATCTTAATGGGCTGTTATGGGATAATGGTAATATTGGATGTGAAATAAGAGGTAATATAAGCAGAGATGATATAATTGAGATTGCAAAATCAATGAAGTAGGGTGTACAAAAGTACACCCTGTTTTTTTACTATTCTACATATATGTATGAGGATGTTGAATTCTGAGTTTCTGTTTGCGAGCGAGACTGTAAATAATTTTGTGTAAACCTTTTGGATTAATGATAAAATACCTTGGTTTACATAGCAAATTTTTTAGAAATATTGTTGTATGTATTTTTACACATGATGAGAACTCTGTCAACAGGTAGTTGGCAGAGTTCATTTTTTTATACTTAATCTATATCTGCCAGGGTAATCCTACCCTCGAAATAAATACATAGCTGCTCTAAAATCTTACCCCAATCCCAAGGTTTGCCGTTCCACTTCTTCGTGATGTCCACCATTGAAAGGTACAGCATTTTGAAAAGGGCGTCGTCAGTTGGGAAAATAGTCTTAGATTTAGTAACCTTCCTGAGCTGCCGATTGAAGTTTTCGATGGAATTGGTCGTGTATATGATTTTCCGGAGTTCCGGCGGATATTTGAAGT
>LOES01000120.1 GCA_001515955.1 Clostridia bacterium BRH_c25
CATTCTTCAACTGTATCAATATGATCATATTGAATTTCTCTATTTATCCACTTTAGGTTCAAGGTTCCGGGGTCACACGGGTTAGGCATAAAAAATTCAGAAAGAGCACCTGGGCCTTGTGTTCCAGCTACTGAATAATGAAGATAAAACAGACCGTTATAATAAAATTCCGGATGAAATGCCAGTCCCAGCAATCCACGCTCATCATATCCACCACCAGAAGCACCTAATTTTATGATTCGCGGGCGAATATCTAAAAAAGTCCCTATAGCTCCGTTTCCTATGTAAAAGATCTCTCCTACCTGGGTTGCAATAAATAATCTTTCGATTGAGTCACCCGGAAGTATAGTTGTTTTCAAAACAGTGGGTAAATTTATCTTACTAACAATGGGCCGTAAACTAACTTTAACTTTTATCAACTAACTTGACACTCCTTCCTTTTGTTTTCTTTTATAACGAGTAGGGGCATCTGTTCCACATTAATTTGTTATGCCCCGTAAGCGAGTTTCATAAAAGGCTTCCTTAATCGTTAAAATGCTTAAATAGAAACCTTTTTTATAAGAATATGATTAGAACTGTTCTATTAGTACCAAATTGGGGCCGGGGAATCTGATGATGCATTGCACCATTTTCCGCACCAGCGTCGGAGGAATCCAGGGCCGTCATTGGGGACGTGCCTAAATTTGCACATTGAATTTACAAATATTAACAACGAAAATAGAATTCAGTTGGTGTGACAAATATGAGTAGACCGCCGAGAATAATAAGTCGAACAGGCATGTATCATATAATATGCAGTTGAAGATGATAAAGCATGTGAATTTTACCTAGACGAATGTGCGAAATGAAATCACATCTGCAAGGAACATACACAGAGGAGAAATTTTATCCTATAGAAAGAATGCTTGAATGCCTTAGCATTTATTGTGGTAATGATAAAAATGGAAATCCGGAAGATATTTTAGAGGTAGAGCTTTATCAACTTAAAATACAGATCGATATAGGATGGTGGTGAGTATACCATCACCGGCCTCTACATAGATCAGCCCTATACGGACAAGTCCGGTCTCTTCGGTTATACCGACAGCGATGCAACCTTGAAGGATGTGAAATTGGTAGACTTAAAGGGGGTAGAGAAATGACCCCTCTTGATAATCTATCTGTCGGATAAGCAAGTAAAAAGTAAAGAATTGATGAAAGAAGGTGATAATCTTCCTAACTTATGCCGCAGCGACATAGAATTTTGAAGGGGAAAAGAACTATTTGCTGTGATACATAATAAAAAGAGGTGAGACATATACGGAAAAGGGATGCTTATTGTGTTTTATAAAAGACACAGTAAGCATCCCTTTTCGCCTGTTTTTAAAAACTTGATCCCAAATACATTATATCCTAAAAGTTTTATTGACATGAAAAACAAATTTGTATATACTGGAAGTAATTTAAGACATAGCGATGTCGTGATGAGGTGATGTAACGATGGGTTTACTGTATGAACAGATTAAGGAAGATATCGAGAGAAGAATTAACGAAAATGAATTTAGAAAGGGTGAATTCATGCCAAATGAGTTGAGTCTTCAAAATCATTATGGAGTCAGCCGTACAACTGTCAGAAAGGCAATAAGCATGCTGATAGAAGAAGGGATACTGGTTATTTCCCGTGGAAAAGGTACGCTTGTAGCTCCATCAAAGCTGAAGCACAAGATATCATCACTGAAAAGCTTCACACAGCTTATCCAGGAGCAAGGCTTTGAACCATCCATCAACAGTATCAGGGTGCAAAGAATAAAAGCACCCCAGGATGTAGCGTTGAAGCTCGAATTGGGAGAGGCTGAGGAGGTATACAGGATATACAGGATAAGAACCATAGACAAAATGCCCATGACAATAAACGAGTCCTTTATACCCTGTAGGCTGATACCTGATTTTAGTGAGGATAGAATGAGACGTGAGCAGTCGCTGTACAAAATTTTGGAAGAAGAATTCGGCGTTGGAATCCATGCCACCGAGGATGAAATAACGGCTGTTAAAGCATGTAATGAGCACGCAAAGCTTTTAGAAATCACCAGAAATGACCCTGTTTTGTGTATAAATCGTGTCGCTTATGATAAGAACAATGTTCCGGTGGAATTCTGCAATATTATCATAAGAAGCGATCGATACAAGCACATCATTACATTAATAAGGTAGAGGGGGAGTGTGAAAAATGGATATCGTAGGCTTGGGCACCATAGCTATGGACATTATTTCAGAGGTTGATTCACTACCGAAGGAGGATGGCTTTGCTCTTGTAAAGAAAACCCATAACCTGGATGGAGGAAGTGGTGCAAATGTAATAGTCCAGGCCAGCAGGTTCGGGGCCAAATGCGGCTACATAGCACAACTGGGAGATGATGAAGTAGGGCTGAAGATACAGGAAGGGCTGAAAAAGGAAAAGGTGGATATTTCCGCTATGGTGCTCAACAAAAATGGTACAACACTTCATACTCAGATAGTTGTAGGGGAGGAAGGAAAAAAATTCATCCTGCTCAATATAGGTGATTCCTTTCTTACGTTGGAAAAGGGAGCTGTAGATATTGATTATGTTTTTTCGGCGAATGTGTTTTATACCGATCTCTTGCCAAAAGAGCCTGCTATATATGCTCTCAAGGAAGCCAAGGAAAAAGGACTCCATACTGTATTCAACCTGCAGATAGGTCTTCCGATGATGAAGCAGTTCGGCATAGAAAAAGAAGAAATATTAGATGCAATAAGGCATGTGGATATTTTTGCTCCATGCAGGGAGGCTTTTTTTCAGCTGACGGGAGCAGACAACCCGGTAGACGGAATCAAAGAGCTGCGCAAGTACTTTGATAATATCATAGTTCTCACTCTCGGCGCAGAGGGTTCGATGGTGGTGTCAGGGGAAGAGGTTCACAGAATTCCTGCCTACAAGGTAGCGGTAAAAGACACGACAGGTGCAGGAGATGCTTACATTGGCGCTTTTATGGCAGCTTATTTTGTAAAGAAGCTCGCCCTTAAGGAAGCTATGAAATATTCCACAGTATGCGCAGCGATGACATGTACAGAAATAGGTGCCAGATCAGGACCCTCCTTTGAGGAAGTCAGAATGACCATAGAAAAGGGTTTTTAGATAGAGTGTCTTTGGAGCATTTTATTGGTTGATATATATCTGCCATAAGAATAAAGGAGGAATCATAATGAGTAATCAGGAAAAGGTTGTAGAAAAACAGGATCTGAAGGAAACGGTCTGGAGTGTCAAAAGGGTTTCTATTATTGCAGTTTTTATTGCGCTTAGTGCAGTAGGTTCCATGATTAAAATTCCAAGTCCTATTGGCACCATAGGTCTCGATTCCGCACCGGGTTATTTCTGTGCGCTTGCCTTCGGTCCCGTTGAAGGAGCTGCAGTTATTGCCATTGGTCATATGCTGTCATCCGCAGTTGTAGGCTTCCCTCTAAGTATACCTATAGACATATTTGTTGCGGTGCAGATGGCTGTCTGGGCAATAATCTTCAGATTGATCAACAACAGGTACAATGTAGTATTAGCCATAATAGCCGCCACAATTCTAAACGGTATAGTATCAGCTTTCACGCTTGTACTTGTAGGCGGTATGGGAATGGTTATCGGTGTAATGCCGTTCTTGACAGTTGCATCGGCAATAAACATAATAATCTCAGCTATTGCGTACAAGGTTGTCAAGGGCAGCAAGCTTATATAGCTCCAATAATTCATGGAATGGACAGCTTAGAGGCCGGATGCGTACAGACCTAAGGCCTCTAAGCTTTTAGCCCCCTGGTATTTAGTATAGTATGCGGCATAAGCCGGCTATTTTATGAGGTGAAAGAATGAAAAGCATTATAAAACTGCAGGAGCTTAATTATCAATATCCCAGCTCTGAAGAAAAAAATCTGAGCAACATAAACGTTGAAGTTGAAGAAGGCAAATTTGTAGTAGTAATGGGGCCTACCGGTGCAGGAAAGACAACTTTGAGCCTCTGCTGCAACGGGCTTATCCCGCAGCTTTTTGAAGGTAAGGTTTCAGGCAGTGTTCAAATGGCTGGTATGGATGTCAGCAAATACAGGGTGCAGACCTTGTCAAAGCATGTCGGACTTGTTCTGCAGGACCCGGAAACTCAGATATTCGGTATGACCGTAGAGGAAGATACTGCATTTGGGCCAAGAAATTTCATGATAGAAAGGGAAGAAATCCTTACACGGGTAAAGGATGCGCTGAAACGTGTAAGATTAAGCGGTTATGAAAAAAGAAATACTACAGAGCTCTCAGGGGGAGAAAAGCAGCGACTCGCAATCGCAGGCACCCTGGCAATGACGCCCGAGATACTGATACTTGACGAGCCGACGTCGGAGCTGGATCCAATTGGAAGACAGGAAATTTATGCTACTTTGGATGATCTGAGAAGAGAAAAAAACTTAACAATAATGGTTATTGAACATTCAAGTGAGGAAATAATTGAAAAGGCAGACCAAGTGGTGGTACTTAACCATGGAGAAAAGGTATGGGAGGGCACTGCAAGGGAGCTTTTCAGTGACATAGATTTGCTGAATAAGTATGGCATAAAGCCGCTTGCTTCGGGAGTGATAGGATGGGCCTTGTACAAAAACGGCTATATTTCTAAAGAAGAAATACCTTTAAATGTGGAGGAGGCAAAGTGCATATTGAAAAGGCTTTTGGAGGGCAGGACAATAAAGCAGCTGCCGGAAAAGCCTGAAAAGAGAAAAGAAACAGAGGCTCCTGTTGTGCTAAGTGTGAATAATCTTGTACATAAATACAGCAATAATAAAAAGGCATTGAATGGGGTAAACCTTGATATAAGGCAAGGGGAGTTCGTTGCATTGATTGGGCAGAACGGAGCGGGCAAGACTACATTGGCCAAGCATTTCAACGGCTTACTGCTTCCAACTGATGGATATGTCATGGTCAATGGCATGAATACACAAACTATGGGTATAGACAAGCTGTCCAGATTTATAGGATATGTTTTTCAAAACCCTGACCACCAGATATTCTCAACTACAGTCGAAAAAGAACTGGAATATGGTATGAAGAACATTGGAATTCCTGAAAATGAGATTAAGGAAAGGATAGAAAAGGTATTGAATTTCACAGGACTTTTGAAGCATAGAGATACCCATCCCTTTTCTCTTGGAAAGGGTGAGAGACAGCTGGTTGCTGTTGCTTCCATTCTTGCAATAGAGCCCAGAATCCTTGTTGTAGATGAACCGACTACAGGTCTTGACTGGATAGGAATAAACAATATGATGACTTTGATAGATACGCTTCACAAAAACGGTACAACCATTATAATGGTTACTCATGATATGGACATTGTTGCAAAGAACGCCCATAGAGTAATTGTCATGAAGGATGGTGAAATTTGTCTGGACGGCCCCACAGAAGAGGTTTTGAGCAGCTTCGAGGTTCTGAGGGAAGCTTATATAGCACCTCCTCAGGTCATACAGATTTCAAAAATACTGCAGGAGATGGGATTAAGCAGGGCTGTAGTTGATGAAGAGGAACTTACAGCTGTAGTACTTGGCAGTTTGGAGGGATATAAATGTTCATAGAATTTCTTCCTAATGAGACTTATATGCACAGGCTGGATGTAAGGACCAAGGTTATAGGTTTTACAGCAATGCTCGTGTTGGGTTTTTTGTTCCAGGATCCTCTTTATAACTTGGGTATTGCTGTGATAATCAGTATTCTGGCAAAAAGCATAAAGATGCCCATAAAAAAGGTATTTGACATAATTAAACCCCTTGTGCCTATTTTTCTGTTTATAATGCTTATAACCAGCTTTACATATTCGCCCGAAAGATTTCATACTGAATCGGCAAGGGGAGTATACTTCCATCTTATGTCGGGTAATCGGATGGGGGCATCGGTAGGAGGTTTTCTTCTTGGAATAACCTTCCTGATCCGCATATACAACATGGTCTTTATATCATCTATATTGACCCTGACTACTCCGGTAGATGACTTTTTGCAGTTTTTAAGCAAAATCAAGCTGCCTTATGAAGCGTGTATAATAATTACTACGGCAATACGCTTCATACCGACTATGGATAAAAAGAGACTCTATATTCTGGAAGCCCAAAAGGCAAGGGGTGCAAAGCTCAATGAAAAGGGGATAACAGGCCAGATAAGAGCATATCTGCCAATAATGGTGCCCATGATAATAAATTCCATACTTATGGCCAACACCATGTCGGTAGCAATGCTTAACAGGGGATATGGCTACAGCAAGTCATGGACAAACCTTAAGGAAATCTATTTTTCCAAGAGAGATTATTGTGCTATTGCCTTGATAACGGCAATAGGCATTGTAGGAATTTATATAAGGTATGGACTTGCTAAAGGTATACTATAGCATTTTACTATCAAAGGTTATGAGGTGATTGAGTTGTTGGAAAGGCAGACTTTACTTGAAAAAATATACGGCTCGCTGATGGGGGTGGCAGTAGGTGATGCAATGGGCATGCCCTGTGAGCTATGGTCGAGGAATAAGACAAAGAAGGTATTCGGTACTATAGTGGATTTTTTGGATGCTTCTCCTGAGAATATAATTACAGCAGGGCTCAAAGCAGGAGAGGTCACAGACGACACCGAGCAGACTGTGATTGTGGCAGAAGCTATAATAGAAAGCTGTGGAAGAATACTGCCTGAAAAAATTATTGACAGGATAATAAAATGGTCGGAAAGCGAAAAGGTAATGAAAAGAAACATCATAGGTCCCAGTACAAGACGGGCATTCACTCTGATAAAGGAAGGTTCTTCCCTGGAGGAGACAGGGAGATTCGGTGAGACCAACGGAGGCTCCATGAGAATTATTCCAGTTGGGATTATAAGCGATTGGAGGTATATGGATGAACTGGTGGAGAATGTAAGGTTGTGTTGCCTTCCTACCCATAATACAAATATAGCAATTTCCGGAGCTGCAGCAATTGCCGGAGCCATTTCCTACGCCTTGGAGGGAAACAGCCTTGAAGAGCTTATTGAGGTCGCGAAAGCAGCAAGTCAAAAGGGAATGGGAATGGGCTATGAAATACCGGGAGCGTCAGTTCCCGGAAGAATAGATCTGGCTGTTAAAATAGTTAAGAATGGCGGCAGCGAGGAGAATATATTACAGGAATTATACGACATAGTTGGCACCGGTATACAAACTACCGAATCGGTACCGGCGGCGCTGGCGCTGGTAGTATTATCCGGTGGAAAACCCGAAAGGTGTGCACGGTTAAGTGCCAATATCGGCGGGGATACGGACACCATAGGAGCAATAGCCTGCGGTATTTGCGGCGCTTTAAACGGAATAAAAGCCTTTGACAAGGAGCATGTGAAGGCTATTACCGAAGCTAACAGCATTAATTTTGAAAAAATTTCAAGGCAGCTTATGCTTGTTCGTATGAGCAATGCCTTGTAGGATAGTTGCCTGACACCAAAAAGTAATATGCTCTACACCTAAGGAGCTGCTGTATTTTTTGAAATTGAACAGCATATGGGAATGACTTCTGCAGCAATAAAGGATATGCTGAATAGATATAACATGTAAATAACTTAATAACTTTTGTCCCTGACACTTAAATCTTTCTCAACACAGGCCCATGAATTGTCTCTGGCTGATAAAATACCAACAGTTCCGAAGAATACTGTTCGGAAGCTGTTGGTATTTTTGTGTTGTCTATCGGTACTTTTGGGATTGTTGTTAACAATTGTTAACAACTTCGTAATAAAAATTCTAATTTTGGAAAACGTTTGTTCATATTTATTCAGTATAATTGTCTACAAAGGAGGTGCATAGGTTAGACATATTTCATTATTTTAATTCAAAAGTGGACATGCTTTTTTTTATAACGAATAGGAAAGTATAAATTTCATTAATGTAC
>LOES01000121.1 GCA_001515955.1 Clostridia bacterium BRH_c25
TATTTGACCTTATTGAGTATTCAAGCGTCTCCTGTATCATATTACTTTTCTCATACCACCTGCTTGCATTCAGGTAGAGTTCCTCAACCTTATCGGTGCTTATCTTCATAAGCCTATTTCGTAAAAATTCCGCAAAAAGACTATGGTATCTATAATTTAGTTTTTCATCATCCAGAACATTGATGAAGACATTGTTTTTCTCCAAGCAGCAGATTATTTCCTTTGAATTGCTTATGCCTGCTACTTCATCGCATAAAGAGCCGTTCAGCGTATCCAGTATTGACGTTTTTACAAGAAAATCCTTTATATCAGCTTCCAGTAAGTTGAATACTTCCTCTGACATATATTCAACCACATACTCATTCATGTGGCTCAAATTGCCGAGATATTCTTTCATATTGCTGCTGCTTTTAATTGAAAGTGCTGTGAGATTAAGTGCTGCAATCCATCCCTCAGTGAATTGTACAAGCTTACTAACCTCACTTTCTTTCAAACGCAGCTTCATTGTCCAGGTCAAAAACTCTGATACCTCCGAATTGGTCAGCCTGAGGTCTTTAGTCTTCAGTTCCAAAAGGTCTCCATAGCTCCTAAGTTTTGCCAGCTTTATAGGTGGAACGCTTCTTGAAGTGATGACAACATGGATATTGCAGGGTAAATGCTTTATAAGGTATTGCAACGAATCATGTATTCTGTCCTCATATACCACATGATAATCATCTAAGACCAGCACAATAGTATCATTCATGTTGGATAATCTATTTATCATGACATTCATAAAAATATCCATAGAGTATTCCATTATTGAACAATCAGCTGATGCATAATTCTCCACAGATCCTGATACAGACTTCTCTACAGCTATTAGGATATATTTCCAGAATTTTTGTAGATCGTTATCTTTCTCATCAAGTGAGACCCATGCAGTCCGTATGCTTGTCCCCTTTTGAGACAACCACATGCCGAGCAGTGTGGTTTTTCCATAACCCGCCGGTGCGGAAATAATTGCTAATTTCTTATTCATAATTTCTTCTAGTCTCGATATCAATTGCATCCTACCAACACAATCCGGTGATGGATTTGGTATCATAAACTTTGTAAAAAGTAGCGTACCGTCTGAATCTCTTATGCTTTTGTTCAAAGTAGTAATACCAGACTTACGGCTATCAGTATGTGTACTTCTGACTGTTTCCATAGTACTTGATTTACTCCCCCTCACAATGCCATTACAATAATAATTAAATTAATATAAATTTAAATGGAACAAAATTGGCTGCTTTATATTTGTTATTTTTCTACTAATACCATTTACAGTCAATCCCTCCGGAAACTATTTGGTTTTCTTTGGTTCCGTCTGTAATAATAGCATTTTATTGAATTTATTACAATATATAATTCTATTTTTATTTATATGTACTTTTTCATATGTCCAAGAGCTGTTTTTTCCAGACGTGAAACCTGGGCTTGTGAAATCCCGATTTCTTCTGCCACTTCCATCTGTGTCCTGCCTTCAAAGAATCTTAGGTTCAATATCAGCTTTTCCCTGTCGTTAAGCTTTTTCATAGCCTCCTTGAGTGCAATGCTTTCCAGCCAATTGTCATCTATATTTTTGTCATCTGACACCTGATCCATAACGTATATTGCATCACCGCTGTCATGATAAATTGGCTCAAAAAGCGATACTGGGTCTTGAATAGCATCCAGAGCGAAAACCACATCCTCCACTGGAAGCTTAAGCTCATTTGCAATTTCTGATACTGTAGGCTCCTTTGAATTCCTGCTTATAAGCAAATCTCTTACCTGAAGGGCTTTATAAGCAATATCCCGCAGGGATCTGCTGACCCTTATTGAGTTATTGTCTCTCAGGTATCTTCTGATTTCTCCAATAATCATGGGTACGGCGTAGGTAGAAAACTTGACGTTCTGACCCAGGTCGAAATTATCAATGGCTTTAATTAGACCTATACATCCCACCTGAAAAAGGTCATCAACATATTCCCCTCTGTTGTTAAACCTTTGAATAACGCTTAGCACAAGCCTTAGGTTTCCTTTTATGAATTCTTCCCTTGAGGTCTGATCCCCCTGCTGCATTTGCTTCAGCAGCTGAACCATTTTATCATTAGAGAGAACGGGCAGTTTTGAAGTATTTACTCCGCAGATTTCCACTTTATTAAGCATAGCACAAGCACACCCTTTTCTTAATGTTGACATATTAATTATTACCATACGCCAACTTTATTATTCATTTAGGGGCTTGCACAAAAATGTTTTTAGAAGATTGCGCAGCAATCTTCTACAGATACGAGATTCGAGATGCGGGATACGAGGAGGTCTGGGTATTCCTTACGGGTCAAAGATCCTTCGCGTTGCTCAGGATGACATATATGATTGTATATAGCTATAATGTCAATATAATTTTCGCCGTGTCCTTCCGTGTTACACGTACCAGGACCCGTAAGGAATACCCGAGCTTTCCTCGCATCTCACATCTCGTATCTCGAGTCTGAAGAATGCTTCGCATTCTTATACCATGCGGTTTATCTCTTTTTTCAACCGCTTTATTATCCTCTTCTCCAGCCTTGATATGTATGATTGTGATATTCCCAGCATATCTGCAACTTCCTTCTGGGTTTTCTCCACTCCGTCATTAAGTCCGAAACGGAGCTCCATTATCCTTTTTTCTCTCTCCGAAAGCTTCCTTAAGGCTATTTCAAGCAGCTGCTTATCAATTTCATCCTCCAGATACCTATAGATTATATCATTGTCGGTACCCAGTATATCTGAGAGCAGCAGCTCATTTCCGTCCCAGTCAATATTCAGCGGTTCGTCAAAGGATATTTCAGTTTTGGTTCTATTGTTTCTTCTGAGATACATTAATATCTCATTCTCAATACAGCGGGAGGCATAGGTGGCAAGCTTGATCTTCTTATCCGGATCAAAGGTGTTTACAGCTTTAATAAGTCCTATAGTTCCAATCGATACCAGATCCTCAACTCCGACTCCTGTGTTTTCAAATTTTCTTGCTATATATACTACGAGTCTGAGATTTCTTTCAATAAGTACCGCTCTGACTACTTCTTCATCGCTCTTAAGACGGGATAACAGAAAATTTTCTTCATCATTTTCCAGTGGAGGGGGCAGAGCTTCACTTCCCCCAATATAATGAACCCATGTATCTCTGTAAACATTAAAAAACTGTAGTATTCTGATTATCAGCATACGTTTTATCAAATTTAGTCTTTTAGCAACTCTTTTCATGTCCCAACCTCCATTTTGTATTAATGCAACTGCAAGTTCTTGTACATATGCATTTTTAAATTAAGATTATCAGCACTAGTTCTCCTTCAGCATCTCGGGGTGTATCAAAGCACTGTATTCTCCGTCCTTGGAGAGGCTTTTTCTATATACTGCAACTACTATATTACTCAATTGTATTCTTTTGTCACTGTCGAATATAGTTACTATATCCGGTTTAAATCCTACAAGCATACCATTTTCCCTGCCCAGTGACTTGAAAGGAATGATTCTGAATCTGGAAGCCCATTTTGAAACAGTCATTATTTCAGCTATAGCATTCAAATCATTTTCGGAGTAACGCTCAAAGATTTTTTGTATATCAGCAGGCAGCAGATCCTTTATCATATCATACTCCGTTATCATAACCGGTGCATTTGTTATCGGATCCTTCAGTGAATTTCCCGTATCTACCAAGGCATCCAGAGATAATTGTTTCTTCTCGAAAATCATTTCTACTTTCAAGATCAGCCTCTCACGTTTTATTCTGTGTTGTACATAATCCCAGCTGTACTTAATGGTGAAATATGCCGCAAAAACTGCAGCAACCAGTATTTTAACCGGAAAATCTTCAATGAAGGAAATCCCGTTGCTGGTGAGGTTAAGACCATTTATGAAATAGAATAGTCCAAAGGCAGCTCCCCCAAATATAAAGGAAACGATGTAGAAAATTCCGATAAGCTTTAAAAGCAGGTGGAAATATGCTGGAGTATAAGCAATGATTACTATAAATATCGAAAAAAGTACTTTCATCAAAAAACTGTATAAGTAGCTGTATTCCGGGAAATAAGAAAGAACTGCATAAACTGCTCCCAAAGCTGAAGCAATTATGAGCTTTACCTTTGAGTAGCTGTATCGGGTAAGTCGTGCCGTGCTCCACAGAATCAAATAATTCATTATTAAGTTTTCAAGTAGTATGACATCCGCATAAACATAAGTTTCCACCTTTTATTCCCTTGTCTTTCATATATTTATTCAATTAACCGTCTATGATAATTATATAAAAAGTGCTTCAAAATACCTGTCATTTTGGGGAGTCGAAATAAATTATATTAGCGAATTAATCGACAAGGCGCCTTCGGCAGATTCGAGATACGAGATGCGAGGTTTTAGGGAATACCTTCGAAGTTTGTACAAGCTATTCACAAATCGCCTCTTGCCCATTGCCTATAAATATAATATATATTCCTGTTACAACAAAAAAAGAACCAAAATCAATTGGTTCTTTTAAATCTCGTATCTGTTTTACTTAAACCTGTTCCTCAAGAAAGTAGGTATATCAATATCTTCATTTCCATAGTTTGATGACTTTTGTGCATCTCTTTTTTCATCCGGAAGGCCTGTAACTTCGATTTTTCTTTCGAAAGCTCTTCCGGTACTTTCTTCAAATCCTGTAGCAATAACCGTTATTCTGATTTCGTCCTGCATGCTCTCATCAATGACAGCACCAAAGATGATGTTTGCATCCGGATCCGCCGACTGGAATACAAGATCAGCCGCTTCGTTAACTTCAAATATACCCAGATTTACACCACCGGTAATATTGAGAAGCACGCTTTTTGCTCCTTCAATGCAGGTCTCAAGTAAAGGACTATGTATCGCTTGCTTTACTGCCTCTGCACTTCTGTTTTCGCCGCTGGCTTTTCCTATTCCCATGTGGGCAAAGCCCTTGCTGAGCATAATCGTCTTAACATCTGCAAAGTCCAGATTTACCAGACCGGGAACGGCAATAAGGTCCGAAATGCCCTGCACACCCTGTCTTAAAACATCATCAGCAATTTTAAAAGCTTCCATTATGGATGCTTTTTTGTCAACAATCTGAAGCAATCTGTCATTAGGAATTATCACAAGGGTATCAACTTTTTCCTTCAATTCACCCAGGCCCTTTTCGGCTTGCATTTTTCTTACCTTTCCCTCAAAACCGAAAGGCTTGGTGACCACACCTACTGTAAGTATTCCAAGCTCCTTGGCAATCTGAGCAACTATAGGCGCAGCTCCGGTTCCGGTACCACCGCCCATACCTGCTGTAACAAATACCATATCTGCCCCATCAAGCATCTTTTTAACTTCTTCATAGCTTTCTTCTGCAGCTCTCTTGCCGATATCCGGATTTGCTCCGGCACCAAGGCCCTTTGTGAGTTTCTCTCCAATTTGTATCTTATTGGGAGCCAGTGACATATATAAAGCCTGTTTATCTGTATTTATAGCGTAGAATTCTACGCCCTTGAGACCTGCACTGATCATTCTGTTTATTGCATTATTCCCAGCACCGCCAACTCCAACAACCTTAATCTGAGCAACAGAATTCATATCTACATCAAATTCAAGCACAATTTACCCTCCCTACTTTACAACTATTGTATATAATTAAATTAAATGCTGAATGTTTTGTGAAATACCTTTTGTATTGTCCATTCAGATTTCGCAAAACGTTTCATTGGTTGTTATTGAATTCGCACTTTTCCCAAAATAAGTTCTTAAATGCGTTCAATATATTGATTTACCATAATAAGTTCAACATATCTCGCAATTTTCCTTTATTTTTTTAAATTTTTTGTTGTTATTTTTTTTTGTAGTCCATAAGCATATATCTACGTATAATGGCAAAATTCTGGAACAGTCTCACACCGAAAGCAAAAATCGCTGCATAATATATGGGTACTCCCAACTGATCGCCTATATACGTAAGTATTGCGGCAAGTATAGCATTGCCAAAAAAACCTGAAATGAATATCTCTATATTGAAGGTCTTTTCTATACTAGACCTTATTCCCCCAAATACAGAATCCAAGGCTGCAAGAATTGCAACCGACATATAGCTTGAATATTGAATGGGTATGGTGATTGGAGATAATAGTCCAATAATGATTCCCAACAACAGTCCGATAATAGGTATTATCATTTTGCTTCACCACCTTCAGTTTTTCTTTGATATCTTAGTTTGTTTCTTCCGTTGTAACCATCTATAATAAGCTTTTCAACTTTTTGGATTTCAATCTGTAGACCACTGTATGCCATATAAAGCTCTATGTAGCTTTCCGGAGCAAGTGCCGAGGCTTCAAGAGACTTTGGATCTCCAATAGCCTTTATAATAAAGGGCACTGCGTGTCTTTTGCCGTCAATATTGATTGTAGGCCCGCCGCACCTGATGCTGGTTGTTGCTGTAACTCTTTCACCATTTATAGAAATTGCTTCTGCCCCTGCCGTTCTAAGCTCATTGACTATTTCCAGAACATCGATGTCATGTATAAGGTACCATGCCACATCCTCACCCTCAGCAATTTCCTGTTGGCTGTCGTTCAGGGTAATTATGACTCCAGGTCCCTGCACTTTACTATAATTTGAGTAATTACGTATTTTTTCCAGCTCATTCTGCATAATGCCGAATGCACTTCCCGTGCTTTCCACACCTGACTTGTACAGCGAAAGCTTCAGCGCCTGTTCACTAATAGAATCATTCAGCTGCTTATTTTCCGCTTCCACGTTCTTAATCTCATTTTGCAGATCCAGGAGCTTTGGTATTGTAACTATGCCCTGGTAAGTAATATTTGATTTAAACTGCACCGTGGCAATAAATCCAATAATAGCCGCCAATATAAACAAGTAATATAAATATCCCTTCCTATTCATATCAGTGGGATTCTCCCTCTTTAATGATTTTCGCATACTTTCTCTCGATAACACCATTGTATCTTTGTATTTTAACCAGCTGCTCCTGTGTTATTGTCACAGCTATTCCACTGGCTTCAAATCTCTCCACAATTCCCTCTCTTAGTCTGAGTGCGGCCTCCAGAGTTTTGGAATCGCCTATGGCTTTAAATACGAAGGGTGGAGCATATGAGACGGTATTGATATTTATATGTATTCCACCTACTTGTCTTATTTCAGATGTGGATATAATCCTTTGTTCATTTATTGATACCGCTTCAGCACCGGCAGCATTAAGCTCGTTTAAAAGCTCCAGCAGCATCGAATATGAGACCAATGGATAGTTCACTTTCTCGCTGAATTTCAAATCATCAACAACAACTGTAATTCCTGGACCTTCAACGTCCTCAACACCTGCCAGCATCCTTGCCTGGTCAAGCTCCTGCTTTAGTAGCTTTGCAGATACACTGCCTTGTGATGCAGCATCTTCAAACTCTTTAAGCTTTGATTCATATTCCTTCTTCACATTCTGCAGCTTGGCATTCTCTTCCTTTGTCTTCTTAAGCTGCGCTGCAAGCTCTCTCGCCCTATATTCAGATACTTGACCCACACCTTGCTTTACGGTCCTGAACTGTATAGAAACCATAAGACCAAGCACAATACATACTAATGCAATTGCAATTTGAACCTTTATATTTTTCATTCTCCAGTCCTCCTACCTGTCCCTGTTATTTATCTATGTTCACTCACTCCGGCTTAAAAACAGGGTTTCCCTTATGGCTCATTTCTATGGTACCCTTAATACTCTGATCTTTTACATCCTCTACTATTGACTTGGCAAAATTTATCTTGTAATTCACGTTATCGGCATCGCCAAGATTTGCTTTTATGCCTTCCTTGATCTTCAGTCTTATATCTGATAAATCTTCAACATCAATCTCCGAGACCAGGTTAAGCATTCCTGCATTCTTTATCTCCTTAATCAGCAGTGTAGTGGTGGAAAACTGCTCTTTGTTATCTATACTCAAACACTCACCAACTTTGAAGGTTTCAAACTTCAGTCCTTTTACCACCGGTAAGTCAGGACGCTTTATCGCCGGATTGATTTCCAGTATCATACCTTCATCATCGATATTGAGGTAGGAGCCCACATAAGGCACATACGCCATTATCTCCCTCTCTATTATGTCAATTTCAACTCTGTTGGGTATGACTCTTTTTATCTTAATCATTTTGACGTAAGGATTCTGGAAAATACTCTTCATTGAATTTCTTTTATTAATTCTGAATATATTCTCCCCATAGTATATTGATGATAGCTTGATAATCTCTTCTCTTGTCACGTTATTATTTCCATTTACAGCAATAAACTTAATCTGAAAAAAGCTGGAAGACAGAAAAAATGCCGTAAATATGCAGATTATGAATAAGAAAATTACATACTTGAACCTTCCCTTCATGTTTTCACTCCTATAATATATCACAAGATTTCTATCTATAACAGATACATGCTTGTCCTTTTTTTTTAGAAAAATTAACACTGCATGCAGTCCGGCCGATTCTTAAAACACACAAGCCGCAAATATGCAGGTTAAATAAAAAATATTCGAAACATATTCAAGCCCTGTGTATGTCAGCACCTAGTTTTGCCAGTTTATTTTCTAGTTTATCATATCCTCTATCTATATGCAATTTCACATTATCTACCACGGTCGTTCCTTCTGCTGCAAGCCCTGCGAGTACCAGTGCGGCTCCACCTCTTAAATCACCGGCTTTAACCTCTGCACCGGTAAGCCTCTTTACACCTCTTACAACGGCAGTCCTTCCGTCTACTTTTATACTGGCACCCATTTTCATAAGCTCTTCCACATGCTTGTATCTGCTTTCAAATACTGTCTCTATAAATATGCTTGTGCCTTTAGCTACTGCCATCACAGCCATCATCTGTGCCTGCATATCTGTTGCAAATCCAGGGTATGGAAGGGTCTTTATCACTTCAACTGCTTTAATCTTCCTATTACATACAATCTGAAGGCTATTCTGGTATTCGGTAATATTGCATCCACTTTCCGCAAGCTTTGACGACACTGCCTTCATGTGCTCTATAATTACATTGTCCAGTATTATACTCCCACCGGTTATGGCAGCAGCGGCCATCAATGTTCCGGCGACGATCCTATCAGGAATCACAGTATGTTCTACATCGTGAAATTCCTTTACCCCTTCTATCCTCACAGTACTGGTCCCTGCCCCGGATATCCTACTCCCCATTCCGTTTAAAAAGTTCTGCAGATCTATAATTTCCGGCTCCTTCGCCGCATTTTGTATTATAGTTACCCCTTCAGCTGTTGTAGCAGCAAGCATAATGTTTTCAGTAGCACCTACGCTGGGATAATCCAGGCTTATCTCCACACCCTTAAGCTTATCACACTCACAGTTTATATACCCATGAGCCTCGGTGATTTTAACTCCCATCCTTCTTAACCCTGACAAATGAATATCAATAGGCCTGGGTCCAATTTCACATCCGCCAGGATAGCTTATTTTTACTTGACCATGCCTAGCAATCATTGCTCCCATTAAAATTATAGAGGATCTCATTTCCCTTACGGGTTTTTCCGGTATAAAAGTCTGTAATAAATTGCTGGATTTAACAATCAGTGTATTATTCTCAAAAAAACACTTGCAGCCTATTGTTCTAAGAAGCCCTATGAGCAAATCCACGTCTTTAAGCTCAGGAACATTATGGATAACCGATTCTTTTCCACTTATTATGGTAGCGGCAAGTACGGGCAAAACAGAATTCTTTGAACCATCGACTCTTATATTTCCTTCAAGTCTACGCCCGCCGTTTATCACGTACCTATCCATCAAAGATTTACACCCCCAGGAAGCCATTATTATTCAATCATATTAATATACTATGCATCACTTCCAAAGGTGTTACAGGATTTCTGTCAGTCAAGCAGCATCAGGCACTGCAAACACTACACTCCCCTCTTATGCACCAGTCCTTCGGCAGCCTTCACTATCACAAAAGCTGCATCAGTTCTGCCCAGCTCCTTGCTTTTAATTCTCATAAGATTTGCTTTTTCCGGTTTATTTAATATGTCAGCAGCTATACTATATAATATATCGGCATTTAAGTCCCTTTCCAAAATGACTACTGCTGCACCGTTTTTCTCCAGTGCCCTCCCGTTATACTCCTGGTGATTGCCGGTAGCATAAGGAAACGGAATCAATATGGAAGGTTTGCCCAAGGCTGTTATTTCCGACAGGGTGCTGGCTCCGCACCTGCTTATGATGATATCGCTTGCAGCCAAAGCATATGGCATATTGTGAAGATAAGGCCTGACCTGGAGATATTTTCTATCCATAGCTATACCTTCTCTGCCGTACTGCTTAATAATACCGTCATATTGGGTTTCTCCCGTCATATGCAGCATTTGGAAGCTTTTCTTGGTGATACACTGCTTTGCAAGCTGCAGTACACTTTCATTCAATTTTCTAGCTCCCCTGCTTCCTCCTACCACAAACACCAGTGGAAGTTCCTTTGAAAATCCGAATTCCTTCAGCCCCTCCTCCTTGCTGATGCTAAGAATATCTCCCCGTATCGGATTTCCCGTCACAATCACCTTTTTGTTTCCAGGAAAGTACTTTTGTGCTTCAGGGAAATTTACTGCTATAACATCAACAAGTCTTGCCAGAATTTTATTTGTAACTCCCGGAAAGGCATTCTGCTCATGTATCAAAGTCGGTACCTTCAAAAATGCAGCAGCGAGAAGTACCGAACCGCATACGTATCCCCCTGTGCCTATTACTATATCAGGTTTAAAATCCCTTATTATTCTTGATACCACAAAAAGGCCGGCAAAGGATTCCTTCACTGCTGCAACATTTCCTAAACTCAGTTTGCGTTTGAAGCCTCTTACCTTTATCTTTAACAGCTTAAAACCTTCCTTTGGTACAATACTGTTTTCCAATCCTCTTTCAGTACCTATGAATAATATTTCAGCATTCTGATAGTGTCTCTTTATCTCTTTCGCGATGGACACTGCAGGATAGATATGCCCCCCTGTACCTCCTCCGGAAAGTATGACCCTCATACCAATCAACTCCCGCCTGTTTTAACGCTTTTAGATATATTCAATAAAATTCCCATGTTTGCCATTACAAATAGCAGTGATGATCCCCCTGAACTTATAAAAGGAAGTGAAATTCCTGTAGTCGGTATGGATACAGTCGCTACGGCTATGTTAAGAGTCGCCTGTATTGCAATCATGCATGTGATTCCCGTTGCAAGCAGGCATCCAAAGGTATCAGGACAAAACAGAGCAATTCTCAAGCCTCTCCATATCAAAAGCAGAAACAGTATAACAATAGTAGCAGTTCCTATGAACCCTAACTCTTCGCCTATAATTGAGAATATAAAGTCATTTTGAGGCTCCGGTATGTAGAAAAACTTTTGCCGGCTGTTTCCAAGCCCAAGTCCAAAAATACCACCCGACCCAAGAGCATACAAGGACTGTATTGCCTGGTAGCCTGTATTTAAAGGGTCTGCCCAGGGGTCCATATAGGAAGTTATGCGCTCAAGCATATAAGCCTTCCTCATGATTATGTACCCTACTGCAGGTAAGATCGGTATAATCCAGCCTACAAGAAAAATAATCTTCGTTCCTGCTGCAAAAAGCATTGCAAAGGTTATCATTACTATACTTCCAGCCATACTCAGGTTTGGTTCAAGAACAATAAGCACAAAGTATATACCCATCAGAAGTATATAAGGAAGAACTCCTTGCTTGAAGCTCCTTATTTTCTCCTTCTTATTGCTGATGCTTTGCGCCATGAATATTATCAGTGCAAATTTTGCAAATTCAGATGGCTGCATTGTCCAAGGTCCAAGCTTTATCCATCTGATTGCCCCTTTGGCTCCATGACCAATGCCCGGTACAAATACAGCAAGCAATAATAGAAAGCTGAACAGCACCAATGGACCTGCAAATTTGCCGAGTATCCTGTAATCAAATCTGCTTAAGAACATCATGGCAGCAATTCCGATAATAGCATAAATACCTTGTGATTTCAGGTAGTGAAACCTATCATTATATTTCATGAAGGACGATATGGAGCTGGCAGAAAAAACCATTGCCACACCAATCGCAAGTAAAATCAGTACCGTTATCAGCAATGTAAAATCGATGTTGTTCTTATTTCTTACAGGCATCAAAAAGCCCCCCTATATTCAGTCTCTAGTCTCTAGTGTTGAGTCGGTCCTCCGAAGTATTAAAAAGTACAATACTCCAGGCACATTTAAAAATCATATAATTCCTCATTCGTACTCCAGCGGCAAACTTTAATCTAGTGTCTAGCGACTAGTATCTAGTGACTTAAGCTCGCGTACGTACTCCTTAAAAAGCCTGCCTCTTTCTTCAAAATTACTGAACATACCCCAGCTGGCGCACGCAGGAGAGAGCAATACGCAGTCCCCAGGTTCAGCCAATCTGCGGCATTTATTAACGGCTTCTTTAAGGTTCTTTGCTCTGTGTGTATTTACAAACCCATGTTCATGGGCTGTTCTTTCCAGTTTATCAGCTGTTTCACCTATCAGCACCATATGCTTGATCACAGCTCCAAAGGCTTCTATAAAATCGTCATACTCGCTTCCCTTGTCATAGCCTCCGGCTATTATCACGGTAGGTCGCTTCATTGCTTCAATAGCCTTGATTGAAGCATCTATATTCGTGCCCTTTGAATCGTTATAATATATTACTCCCTCCAGCTCTTCAACGTATTCTATTCTATGCTCCACACCCTTGAAGCTTTCCAGTGCAGCTGCTATGTCCGAAGGCCCAACCCCCATGCAATATGCCATAAGGGCTGCAGCCAGGGCATTCTCAAGATTGTGATTACCCGGTATATATATTCTGTCCTTATCTATTATAGTTTCCTTTTTATTTCCTATTCTGATGACTATATGTCCGTTTTCCAAATATGCTCCCTGTGCTACCTCTTTTTTTCTGCTGAACAGCAGCACCTTGCTTTTGGGTCTGTCTTTAAGCTTGCAGGTTTCAGGATCATCCCCGTTCAATACTGTATAATCCTTATCATCCTGGTTAATAAAAATTCTGCACTTGGCATCGATATAATTATCCATTGTTTTGTGCCTGTTCAAATGATCCGGGGTGATATTCAGTATTGCCGATACCTTTGGTTTGAAACTTGCTGTTGACTCCAGCTGAAAGCTGCTTACCTCAAGGACAAAAACATCCTCAGGCCTTGATTTATTTACTTCAAGTATCATCGCATGACCGATGTTGCCGGTAACAAAAGCCTTTCTCTTGCCTGCCTTCATTATTTCCCCTAAAAGAGCTGTAGTAGTAGTTTTCCCATTTGTTCCGGTTATTGCTGCAATAGGTGTAGCTGTAAGACGAAATGCCAGCTCTATCTCGCTTATGACTTCCTTGCCCAAAGCTTTTGCCCTCTGTATCAACGGTATATCCAGAGACACTCCGGGACTTACAACTACAAAGTCGCAATCCTCCGCCAGCTTAGAGGGATGGCCTCCGGCGACCAGCCTTATGGGAAGCTGTTCTACTTCTGCCACTACCTCTTTTAGTTCATCAACCTTCTTAAAATCGTTCAATACTATATCGGCACCTAAAGCGTTCAACTGTTTGACTACCGGTACTCCCGTAACTGCTGCCCCAATAACCAGCACTTTTTTACCTTTTATCTGCATAAATAAATCCTCCGTTATCCGGACGCCCCATGGGCGCCCCTACATCGGAACGCATGTAATGCGTTCCCTACGACCCATCCCTCGAATCTCGTATCTCGAATCTCGTATCTGCTTCAGCTCAATCCCAATATTCCTATCAGACACAATATTATTGAAACTATGATAAATACCGATACAACCTTTGATTCAGCCCAGCCGCTAAGCTCAAAGTGATGGTGCAGAGGAGCCATTTTGAAAAATCTCTTTCCTCCTGTAAGCTTGAAGTAGGCTACCTGTATTATTACCGACAATGTCTCCAGAACATATACTGCACCAATTATAAGAATAAACAAGGGAAGCTTGGTTATAACAGCTACGGCCGCTATTGCCCCTCCCAAGGCCAGTGAGCCTGTATCTCCCATAAAAACCTGTGCAGGGTGTGAATTGAACCTTAAAAACCCAAGCAATGCACCTATAATAGAGCCTAAAAACACCAACTGACCTACATGGCCTGCGGCAAGCGCTATCACAGAAAAGAAACCGAGGACTACAACAGTAACTCCTCCGGCCAGGCCGTCAAGCCCATCTGTGAAATTTACGCTGTTTACAGTAGCAACAAATACCAGAACTACAAAGGGTATGTACAGTGCACCCAAGTCAACAAATCTCCCGGTAAAAGGAATCAAAACCTCTGTTCCTACTTGGGAGATGCCCGAAGCTACAAAGGCCATAAAAACCGACACAAGGAGCTGGGCGGACATCTTTTGCCAGGCTCTCAGACCCAGGGAACGCTTATTTTTTATTTTAAAATAATCATCAATAAAACCAATAAGTCCAAATAATATCGTGGTAATAAGCATTAAAAGCATATCTTTGTCTTTTGAGAAAGCCAATGCTACAGCAGCAGCCGGGACAACTATTATTATGCCTCCCATGGTTGGTGTTCCTATCTTTTTCAAATGACTTTGAGGTCCATCATCTCTAACCATCTGCCCAAACTTCATTCTTGTGAGTACCGGTATAAAAACCGGTCCAGCAACCAAAGCCATTACAAATGCAGATATGATGCATATAATATAGATATTGTATTCACTGGACATCAAATTGTACATTAAAGATTATCCCCTCTCACGTAAAAAATCAACAATGCATTCCATCTTAATACTTCGTGAACCCTTTACAAGAACAACATCCCCGGGCTTTAAGATTTTACCCAGATGCAAAACCGCTTCTTCCTTTGCCGGAAATACATATATATTTTTACTGTCTTTTCCTGATGCTTCCGCTCCTCTTTTTACAGCATCAGCAAAATTTCCTATTGCCGCTATTACATCGACTCCCGTTGCAGCAGCATATTCTCCAATGCCGTAATGCTCTCTTTCCGAGGAATCTCCCAATTCAAGCATATCACCCAGTATGCATACGCTCCTCCTTTGGGATTTCAAGCTTTGAAGCACATTCATGGCTGCTCTCATCGATTCCGGATTTGCATTGTATGCATCATTAATGATCTTAATTCCGCTTCTTAAATTAATTATATCCATCCTCATTTTGGAAGGTTTGAAGCTCATAAGCCCTTTCCTTATATCCTCTGCCTCCATGCCAAAAAACCTTGCAATGGCAATGGCAGACAAGGCATTATATACATTATGCATTCCGGGAAGCAGCACTTTAAAGCTTTCCGGCACTCCTTCAATATCAACTGTAAAAACTATCCCTTCCTCGCCCTTTTCCTCTATTCCATAGGCATATATATCATTGCTCTCATCCAAGCCGTATCTCACTATCATATACTCTTTGGAATCAAAGGAAGCCAGCATGTCGTTATCACCATTGATAACTGCAGTACTGCCACTATCAAAATATGAGAATATTTCAAGCTTTGCTTTCAATATGTTTTCCCTTGAGCCAAGCATTTCTATGTGGGCTGTACCGATATTGGATATTACACTGATA
Source organism: Clostridia bacterium BRH_c25 (assembly GCA_001515955.1). The sequence goes on from LOES01000121.1 coordinate 15,614, forward strand.
TCCTGTCTTACAATATCCGAAAGCAGGCTTATCTCTCCCGGGCTGTTCATTCCCATCTCCAATACCGCAATCTCATGACTGTATTGAAGATTAAGAAGCGTCAGGGGTAAGCCGATAGCATTATTGAGATTCCCTTCTGTTTTCAGAACCCTGAACCTCTGGGAAAGCACTGAAGCTATCATATCCTTTGTGGTTGTTTTTCCTGAGCTGCCTGTTATTGCCACAAAAGGTATATGAAATTTGTTTCTGTAGTACCTGGCAATCTCCTGCAGTGCCTTTAGAGTATCTTCCACCAGTATGTATGGTATTCTACACTCATTTAATACTTTCTGAGCCACTACAAGAGCAGCACCATTCTCTATAGCCCTGCTTATGAAATCATGACCATCGAAGCTTTCTCCTTCCAAAGCAATAAACATATCCCCCGGATTTATCCTTCTGCTGTCAATACTCACTCCTCCAACCGTCAAGTCTCCTCCGGAATTTATGAGTCTGCCCTTTGAAGCGCTTACTATCTCCCCTATGCCTAAGACTTCCATTATATTTCCTCCCTCAGAAGCTCTGCAACAATATCTCTTTCATCAAAAGGAATTGTCCTGTCCTTCAGAACCTGGTAAGTCTCATGGCCTTTTCCTGCCAGCACAACTATATCATCAGGATTTGCTGTTTTCAGCGCATACTTTATTGCGTCTCTTCTGTTTTCTATACAAATATAGTCACAGCCTGTTGATTTTATTCCGGCTTCTGCCTGCTCTATTATTTCAAGCGGATTTTCCGAGCGCGGGTTATCCGAAGTGATTATGACATAATCGGAAAGCTCTCCTGCAATTCTTCCCATCATCGGCCTTTTCTCCTTGTCCCTGTCACCCCCGCAGCCGAATAAAGTGATGATGCGTCCCTTGGCATACTGCCGGATTGCGGTCAATATCTTTTCCAAACCATCCGGTTTATGAGCATAGTCGATAATAACAGTATAAGGGGTATCGGTTTCTACAATTTCTGATCTTCCCGGAACACAACCTACCTTATACAAGCCCTCTCTTATAGTTTTCCTGTCAATACCTGCAACATAAGCAACCGCCGCAGCTGCCAAAGCATTATATACACTGAATTTTCCCGGTATTTTTATTTTTAGCTCTGCCTCATATTTCGGTGTCGTTAATACAAAGGAGACGCCTTTAGAGTTGATACGAATATCCTTCGCCATAATATCCGCTTGATGATCTATGCCGAAGGTAATGAGCGGTACCTTAAGACTGCTTAATTCATCGGCAATCAATTTTCCATGCATATCGTCAATATTAATAATATTTGCGTCCCCGGTTTTGTAGAAAAGCTTTTTCTTGGCTTCCCTATAGCTCTCCATGGTCTTGTGGAAGTCCAGGTGATCCTGACTCAGGTTGGTAAAGACACCGACACTGAATTTGCAGCCATCTACCCTTCCCAGCTCCAGTGAGTGTGAGGATACCTCCATTACAGCATAATCCATATGCATATCCACCATTTCCCTGAACAGGTTTTGAAGATCAAGGGACTCCGGTGTTGTCTTGCTTGAAACATAGATCTTGTCTCCGATTTGTGTCGATATGGACCCGAGCAAGCCGGTCTTCTTCTGGGCGGCCTCAAAAATAGATTTGACCAAATAGGTGGTTGTCGTCTTACCGCTGGTTCCTGTAATACCTATAAGCCGCAGCTTTTGTGTCGGGTTTCCGTAGAAGTTGTTTGCCAATAGCGGCATAGCCGACCTTGAGCTATTAACCTTCACCACTGCCGCACCTTCCACATCCACATCCTTCTCAACCAAAAAGGCTGCAGCACCCCTTTGCAGTGCATCACTTATGTAGCTGTGTCCGTCCTTGGTATAGCCGCTGACACAGATAAACAGATTGCCCTTCTTTATTTTCCTTGAATCATAGACTATTCCATTTATTTCTACATCCATACTTCCTCTGGACGATATAATATCTACACCCTTTAACAATTCCTGCAGCTTCATTCTTATCCTCCTTTATATACAGCTATTGTTGACATGTTTTGGTACCTATATGCCGATACCACTGCTGTCAAAAATAAAAATCCCTTTAAATAATGTAAATGCAAGTACGTTTCAACTATAAATTACCTTATTATTATCCATCACCTTTTACAAAAAGGCAACCAAAATTAAAGGGTTTCCTTAATTTCGTTGCCTTGGCAATATGTGTTAAGTTATTCTATTGGTTTAGCATTCAAAATTATAATTGACCCTTCATTTATGTCAGCTCCGGGTTTTGGAGTCTGATCCAGTATAGTTGATTCCATATTATGCTCAAATTCTTGATCCACACTGTACTTGAGTTTGCTCTTGGCCAATACCTTTATTGCTTCTTTCAGAGGTACATTTCTTACTTCCGGCACCTTTACAAGAGGTTTCTGCATAAGCTTCTGCTCTTCCTCAGTATACTGGGGTTTAACATCCAGATATCTTAAGGTGTCATATATAATACTCTTTGCAACAGGTGCTGCAATTACACCACCAAAGTGCTGTGCTCCTCCAGGCTCATCTATAACCACCAGCACTGCGATTTTGGGATCATTAGCCGGAGCAAAACCGCAGAAGGATGAAACAAACTTACCTGATACATATATGCCGCCTTCTGCCTTTTGGGCTGTACCGGTCTTCCCTGCCACCTTGTAGCCTGGTATATAGGAGGCTGCCGTTGGTGCTACTGCAAACTCCAGAATCTGCCTCATTGTAGCAGCAGTCTCCTTGGAAATTACCTGCCTGACTGTCCGTGACTGAAATTCATGGACTGTTTTTCCATCATTATCAATAACTTTTTTTGCAATTCTGGGTTCCATAAGATAGCCATCATTAGCAACTGCAGAAAAAGCTGTTATCAATTGGAGCGGTGTTACGGATATACCTTGCCCGAAGGAGTTGTTGGCAAGCTCCACCGGTCCTATTGCTC
>LOES01000122.1 GCA_001515955.1 Clostridia bacterium BRH_c25
AACCGGTTTCTCATTACCGGGTATTGGAGTTGCTGATACTACCACCAGATCCCCCGGAACGATTTCTACCTGCCGGTGAGTTGATGCTGCCATCCTTGTCAATGCAGACATAGGCTCGCCCTGGCTTCCTGTTGTGATGATCATCACGCTTTCAGGCTTATACCTGTTCAAGCTTGCGATTTCAATCAGGGTCCCTTCCGGAATATCCAAATACCCCAGCTTAAGAGCAACATTTACCACGTTAACCATGCTTCTTCCGCTGAGTGCTACTTTTCGTCCCAATCTGACAGCTGCATTGATTACCTGCTGTACTCTATGAATGTTTGATGCAAATGTAGCGACAATGATTCGGCTGTTTACATCTGTAAATATCTTTTCAAAGGCTTCACCTACTGTCTTCTCGGACATGGTATAGCCTTCACGCTCAGCGTTCGTGCTATCGCTCATCAGCATCAGCACACCCTTTTTGCCCAATTCGGCAAATCGTGCCAAATCGATACGGCTTCCACGGATAGGAGTATAGTCTACTTTAAAATCAGAGGTATGAACGACTATACCGGCGGGTGTATGTATGGCCAGTGCTAAAGCGTCTGCAATACTATGGCAGGAGTTTATAAATTCAATCTTGAATACTCCAAGTTGAATGACCTGGCCCTGCTCAACCGTTTGCAGCGTGGTATCGGAAAGCATCCGGTGCTCTTCAAGCTTGTTTTCCAACAATCCCAATGCCAGCCTTGATCCATAGACCGGTACATTTATTTCTTTCAGTACATATGGAAGTGCTCCTATGTGGTCTTCATGACCATGGGTCACAACAATTCCTTTTATCTTTTCTTTATTCTTCTTCAAGTATGTGATATCCGGCATAACCAAATCGATGCCCAGCATTTCGTCTTCAGGAAACGCTATTCCGCAATCGACAACAACAATATCACTGCCATATTCGAACACCGTTATATTTTTGCCGACTTCACCCAATCCCCCAAGGGGGATTACTTTTAATTTACTTTTCTTATTTGCCATTCTTTACCTCATCTCTTTCCTTAGTTATTCTCTTATATTATATCTACAGTTTATAGCTTTTCACCTTTTTTTAACCGTTCAATCAATATATCCAGATCATTTTTTTTGACTCTCCAGCTGCGGCCAATTTTAAAAGCTGGGATCTTTCCGTCCTGAACTAATTTGTATGTTGTCATTTCACTTAGCTGTAAGTAGGCAGCAACTTGGCTTATAGTCAAGATTTCCTTTTCTCCAATACTATCATTCATGCTATATTCCTCCCAAAACTTAAATCGGATTAAATTAATACAAGGTTATAAATCTTGAATGCCATATCCATAATAGTATAATTCTATATTACTATTCCTATTCCAGTCAAGTTTATTATAATTTATTATAATTTAGTATTACTAAATATAGTTTTTTCTGATATAGTACAGCAAAATGTATTGTGGAGCTTTCATATACCCTAAAATGGAATACTCTTCAATGTACAATGTACCAATGTACATTGAAAGAAATATATTATTATTAAAATTTAAATTTCTTCTTGTATAAGCAATGCCGCTAATTCTAATAATTTTATGGAGGTATTTTACATGTATCCAATTTATCATCCCTGTAATAAGCTTCCTTACTGTCAAAGGCTTCAGAGTGATTTTGCACTATTCGAGGATGCGAAAGAATATAGGAATTCTAAAGAAAAGAAGCTGGAGGAAGAAAAACAGGAGGAAGAAGAAGAGATCTATAAAGACGATTTTGTTCCCGGGTTTGTTCCTGACCACAATCATGGTTCTTTAGATTATACATCCATTGAGGATGGACACGTACATCAATGTCTTGATGTGACTTTCCCGCCAACACCCTCGAAGGATGGTACTCATGTACACTATACCGAAGGATACGTACTTTTTGAAGATGGACACAACCACTACTACAAGGCTTGGTCGGGACCGGCAATTCCTGTTGGTGATGGTATGCATGTTCATTATTATGATTTTTACACAACAGAAAATGACGGTCATAGGCATCATATTACAGGAGTAGATATGCCGGCGCCCGGAGCTTTATAATAACGGCTCAATATGGACAGTTGCCTTACAATCTATATTTGCTTCAATGGTTCTTTCCACTTTCTCGGATATATCATGTGCTTTTACTAGAGACATATCATTGTTAACCTGCACATGCAGTGATATTTCCTTATAGCAGCCATAGTTATGGACATTGATTTTATGAATGCTTGATACTCCAGATACAGATAAAGCTATTGATTCTATACTATGCAGTTCATCTTCCTCCGGCATCTCGCCTATCAATTTGGAAATGGATTCTTTTGATATGCTTATACCTGTGTAAATAATCAGAGCTGAAACCAAAAGCCCGAATACAGCATCCACCTTGTAGTACCCATATTGAGAAGCAATTATTGCAGCAGCTACAAGTATGGATGCTATTCCATCAGTCCTATGATGCCATGCATCTGCGACAAGGGCTGATGCATTTGTTCTTGTGCCAAGGTCTATGGAAAACCTGGCCATCCACTCTTTAAATGCTGCACCCAGAAGCATCACAAATGCGACTGCATAACTTCCCTTAACCGCAGCATTTGATATAAACCGGGCATATGATGACTGGCCGAATTCAATACCAACTGCAAGCAGCATTATTGCAATAATAAATGTTGCTATAAACTCTATTCTTCCATGGCCGTAGGGGTGCTTTTCATCTGCCGGTGAGTTTGAAAGCTTGAATCCAAGAAGTACAACTATCGAAGTCAATACATCCGCAGCAGTATGAGCCGCATCGGCAAGCAGGGAAATACTGTTCAGCATCAAACCCAATACACCCTTTATTGCAGCAAGAACCAGATTGCCGGCTATGCTCACATATGCTTCCAGATAAGCATATTTGCGTCTGAGTAAAGGATTTGTTACTTTTTTTTCAGGGATAGTATTTTTTATAAATTTTACAATCAGATGGTCGGTAGTTTTACTTACAAGATTGTTCATGTCCTTCCTCCTAAAACAATATTGAAAGAATAAATAGTCAACCAATTATAGGTATCCGTCTTCATACAAAAAAACTTGCAGGACAATTTTTAATAGTCCCGCAAGTTTACATACCTGCTGCTAATTATACTAGCCCGGCGATAGTAGTTTCCTGTTCGCCTGTTCCATATCAAATATCCGATTCAATTCCTTAATAATATAATATAATACTATTTGGAAATTGTCAATCCCAATTGATAATAAAGAACAAGCAATTGCAACATATATACATTGATATACATTCTCATATGAGAATGATTTTGCTTATTAATTACAAATTTCCCTTTTTCAGTGACTCTTCAATTGCCACAGCAACTGTTACCGTTGCGCCAACCATCGGATTATTTCCCATTCCAAGGAAACCCATCATTTCAACATGTGCAGGAACGGAGGAGGAGCCTGCGAATTGTGCATCGGAATGCATTCTTCCCATAGTATCGGTCATTCCGTAGGAAGCCGGCCCTGCTGCCATATTGTCCGGATGCAGGGTTCTTCCTGTGCCGCCGCCGGAAGCTACCGAGAAGTATCTCTTTCCTTTTTCATAGCATTCCTTCTTATAGGTTCCCGCCACCGGATGCTGAAACCTGGTTGGATTGGTTGAATTGCCGGTAATTGATACGTCAACTGCTTCATGGTGCATAATAGCAACTCCCTCTCTTACATCATCAGCACCATAACATTTTACCCTGGCTCTATCACCTTTTGAATAGCGGAGTTCTCTTACAACCTTCAGAGCACCTGTATAATAATCAAATTGTGTTTGTACATATGTAAAGCCGTTGATTCTTGAAATGATCTGGGCCGCATCCTTGCCAAGACCATTCAGAATAACTCTTAAGGGCTCTTTTCTCACTTTATTTGCTGATTTTGCAATACCGATTGCACCTTCGGCTGCTGCAAAGGATTCATGGCCTGCCAAAAAGGCAAAGCATTTTGTCTCCTCTTTAAGAAGCATAGCTGCCAGGTTTCCGTGCCCTAGGCCTACCTTTCTGTCATCGGCCACTGAGCCCGAAATGCAGAAGGCCTGCAGACCTTCACCAATAATTTCCGCTGCTTCATATGCTTTTTTAACATCTTTCTTTATTGCAATAGCTGCCCCAACAACATATGCCCAGCAAACATTTTCAAAGCAGATAGGCTGTATTGATTTAACAATATCATATACATTTATTCCTGCATTATCGCATACTGTCTTTGCTTCCTCGATAGAATTCATGCCATATTGCAGCAACACTGCATTAATCCGGTCTATTCTTCTCTCGTATCCTTCGAATAACATCATATTTATCCCCCCTCCTATTCATTCCTCGGATCTATTATTTTTACAGCTTCATCAAAACGTCCATAGGAACTTTTAGATTTCTGCATTGCTTCATTGGCATCCATACCTTTTTTTATCATATCCATCATTTTACCAAGATGTATAAACTCATAACCTATGATTTCACTGTTGGCGTCCAGGGCGATATTGGTTACGTACCCTTCAGCCATTTCAAGATATCTAGGACCTTTTGCAAGAGTACCGTACATCGTTCCTATCTGACTTCTCAAGCCCTTTCCGAGATCCTCCAGTCCTGCTCCGATATGCAGTCCTCCCTCTGAAAATGCAGTCTGGGTCCTTCCATATGCTATTTGCAGGAAAAGCTCCCTCATTGCCGTATTGATAGCATCACAAACCAAGTCGGTATTCAATGCTTCAAGTATTGTTTTGCCAGGCAGTATTTCAGCCGCCATAGCGGCGGAATGTGTCATGCCGGAACAGCCAAGGGTCTCTACCAAAGCTTCCTGTATGATCCCCTCCTTCACATTGAGAGTCAGCTTGCATGCTCCCTGCTGCGGTGCACACCAGCCTACGCCATGGGTCAAGCCGGAAATATCACTGATTTCCTTTGCCTGTACCCATTTGCCCTCTTGTGGAATCGGTGCCGGGCCATGATTCGGACCTTTAGCTACACAGATCATTCTTTCTGTTTCTGAGGTATAATTCATCTAAATGACTCCCTTCAACATTATTTCTTTAATAAAGCTATGTATAAAGCTCCTACTCCGACAGCTAAACCGTCAAAATAGGAGCCATCAGCTTACAGCGGTTATGGTGAGCCCCATCACCATAACTATTTTAGCATATATTGGACAATATTAACATCCCTATTTGAGTGAACTAACTACCCATACTCCTATAATAAACCCAACTAAACCGAGAAATAATGTACCTAAAATGTAAAGCATTGCATTTTTCTTTTCATTTTCTTGAAACAGGTTGAAGCCTTCATACATGAAAGTAGAAAAAGTAGTGTAGGCGCCTAAATAGCCCTCTGCCAACAGCAGATAAAGATTACCGCCGGTATATATGCTGGTGACAATACCTAACAATAATGCACCAGTAATGTTAATTAACAATGTGCCTATGGGAATAACTGTATCAAATCGTTCAGATATCCATTTGCCCAAAGTGTACCTGGTAATGCTTCCAAGCACCCCGCCCACTCCAACAACAAAGTATTCCATATTTTTCACCACATCTTCTGTAATATATTAAGAGATTTTTGAGGAGTTCTCTAATGATTCTTTTACTATTATGATTCTTTTTGCTAATATGTCGCCGGAATAAACTGCGCAAAGCCCTGCTCCTATTGAAAATAATAAATAAAGAAGGGAGAAAATAACATCACCGCTCAATAATAAACCGGATACTTCCCGGCAAAGTGTTGAGAAAGTAGTGAATGCTCCAATAAAGCCCGTCGATATTCCTAATCGAAAATCAGAGTCTACCTCCCAGATATCAAAGGCTAATCTTAAAAAAAAGGCAAGTACAAAACAACCTATAATGTTAATCATTATGGTATTTAAATAGAACTTACTGCTAAAATGCAATATCTGCCAGTTCTTAAGTACATACCTTAAGACAGCACCAAGAGAACCTCCAAAACCTATGTAAATATACCTGCGCACCTTATTTCACCCCCATAAAACAAAAACTCCTGTATCAACTTAATACAGGAGTCATTAGTCACTAGGACGATTAATGGCGAACTCCTTCGCCAGTTGTTATGATAATTCATAATATCATTGTATGTTCTGTTTGTCAACAAAAGAGATTTTTATTTTAGAAAAGATGGTGACAGTTCGTAATTCACTACAGGATACTATTTTTTTGACATGACCTTTCCGCCTTATAAAATAATTTAGAGGAGCTTTTTTATTTCATCAGCTGTAGCAACTCTGCCCATTACCTTTACTTGCTCATCTACAACAAGGGCAGGTGTCTTCATGACTCCATAAGCAAGTATGTCTTTGAAATCCTCAACTTTTTCCACAGTTGCATCAATACCCAGCGCTTTTACTGCCTCTCTTGCATTAGCCTCGAGCTTTTTACAATTTGCACACCCGGAACCCAATACTTTTATAACCATTGATATTTCCTCCTTTTATTTACTAAATTAATATGCTTCTATTACCCGGCCCCTTATATGAAAATAAAGGAAATGGCATTAAACAAGTATCCGATTATCAATATACCTATAGACACTATTGTTACAAATATCGCCAGAAGCTTTGGTTTTACAACCTTGCCCAGCATTATCATCGAAGGAAGAGAAAGCGCTGTCACAGCCATCATGAAGGATAATACGGTACCTATTCCCACACCCTTGGCAAACAATGCTTCTGCTATCGGAATAGTGCCGAATATGTCTGCGTACATCGGAATACCTATTGCCGTTGCCAGAACAACTGCCAAGGGATTATTCTCTCCTATAACGTTTTCTACAATACTTTGAGGAATCCAGTTATGAATTGCTGCGCCGATTCCTACACCTATGAGTATATATATCCATACCCTTTTTATAATATCTCTGACTTGTTCCTTTGAGTAGGAAATTCTTTCATTCCGAGTCATTTCAACCGGCTCGACATCAACATTTTCAATATCCCGGACATAACCCTCAATGTATTTTTCAAGGCCCAGCTTGTCAATTACAGTGCCACCGGCAACAGCCAGTATGAGTCCTACAACTAAATAGGCAATTGCTATCTTAATCCCGAAAAACGAGGTTAATATCAGCATAGAGGCCAAGTCTACAAGTGGTGAGGATATCAGGAATGAAAAAGTTACGCCCAAGGGCAGACCTGCCGAGGTAAAGCCGATGAATATCGGTATACTGGAGCAGCTGCAAAAGGGTGTTATAGTGCCAAGTAACGCGCCTAAAACATTACCCTTTATCCCTTTGATGCCCCCAAGCATTTTCTTTGTTCTCTCAGGTGGAAAATAGCTTTGTATATATGATATTATAAATATGAGCACCGATAGAAGTATGAATATCTTTACAACATCATATATAAAAAAGTGAATACTACCACCTAGTCTCGTTTCCGCCGATAGACCAAATACCTTCTCAACCAATAATTTTACAAGCTCCGACAGCCATGTCATTTTCAGCAGCTGGTCATTCAGCCAGCCGAATATTTGAGTTATATAGTTCAAAAATGTTACCTCCTCCTGCTTTGCTTCAGCTAATTAACTTTGCAAGCTTCAATATACTTTTCTGCAGTTTCCAGTTTCTCCAAGTCTTTTACCAAGGTAGAATAATCTTCTATATAAGTGACTATTTCCTCTAAAATCCTCTTAAGTATTTTATCATCGTTGTTAAGATAATAAAATATAAACTGCTCCTGTCTTTCATCTTTTACATACCCCATATCTCTTAATTTTGCCAAGTGCTTCGAAATCTTCGGCTGGGGTTCTTCCAGTATCCCGCAAAGCTCGCATACACACAGCTTTTTATGATAGAGCATAATCAATATTCTTATTCGTGTTTCATCAGACAGTACCTTGAAAGTGTTTAAAAGCTTTTCCATGTAATCACATCCTTTGTAATATACATCAGATAAAATGCGTATATGCGCATATGGGTATATACAAATAATAACATTTACTTTATTATTTGTCAAGTATGAAATAATTAGAACCCATAGATTGAGTACTCATATCCATGGGTTCTAATTATAAAGCATTAATACTATTTCGTAGCTTTGATATATGCTCCTGCATATGCACCATCCAGTGATTCCAAGGCATTCCCAATATTAATGTCAAGCTGCTGCTTTTTTTGCTGCAGCATTTCAGTTACAACATCCTTTGTATATACATGAACCGGTTTTATTTCGATATTTTTAAAGCCCACCTTTTCAAGTATTGTTTTATACTGTTCCATGCTTAGCGCACCGGCTATACAGCCTACCCACAGCTCAGCCATATCTTTCAATTCCTGCGGAACATCCTTTAGAACCACAATATCAGAAATAGCAAGTCTTCCGCCTTCCTTTACCACCCTGTATGCTTCTGCCAATGCTTTTTCCTTATCATCGGAAAGATTTATGACACAATTGGATATTACTGCATCCACGGTATTATCATTCAAGGGAATATCCTCTATATATCCCTTGATGAACTCGACATTCCGTACTCCCATTTTCCTTTTATTCTTGTTGGCCAATTCAAGCATTTCATCAGTCATATCCAGCCCGTATATTTTGCCTGTACTACCTACGTATCTGGTGGCTAAAAGAACATCTATACCACCTCCGCTGCCAAGGTCCAGCACAGTCTCTCCCTCTTTCAGCCCGGCAAGTAATAACGGATTGGCACAACCTAGAGACGCATTGACAGCTTCTATAGGTAAATGTTCAAGGTTCTCACCCTTATAAATGATTGAATCATCATTTATATTGCTGCAGCAGGAAGAGCCTCCACAGCAGCTGCTCTTTGACTGGGTATTGACCTTTTTTGCTATTCCTCCATAGTATGACTTTACTTTTTCCTTTACATCAGAACTCATAAATTTACTCCTTTCTAACAACATTTGTTATTTTGCATCGCCTCAAGCAGCAATGCAAGACTCTCCATTATCTGGTCATGCTTCTCCTCCGGTATGTCCCTTAATAAAGACATATAGTACATATCCATATTCCATTCTATAGTTCTGTATATGCTCCAGCCTTCCTCCGTCAGCTTTATTTTCACATAGCGTCTGTCCATTGGATCAAGCTCCCTTATTACAAGCTGCTGCTCCACCATGTTGTTGATGTTTCTGCTCATGGTGCTGTTGTCCAGCTTCAACAAATCAGCCAGTTCATTGAGTGAAATTTCTTCTGCCCGGCCTATTTCCATAATTGCATTGCATTGGCCCAGGGTTGTTCCACAGCAGGATGCCCCTGTTTTATCCAAAAAGCTCATATTTCTGATCAGCTGTCGAGTGAGCTCCTGTATTTCTTTTATATACTTAGTTTTATCCAATGTTAACCACCTCAATTAATATTGTATCATGCAATACATGCATATTGCAACTAATTGTTTAAAATAATAGACTAATAATTGCACTAGTCTATTATGAATTTCACCCCAGTACTTCAAATGTATACTTACCATAGCCTTCAATGTAGAAGTTACAAGTTTTAAGCGTTCCCGGTCCTGATAATATCTGCAAATTCCTGCGGCAGCCCTATGGCTTCTATTGCTGCAGCTGTTTTCTCATATTCGTATTCAACCTCGTAGATTTCAACTTCTGTCTTATCATCCTTTATATCAATTATCACATAGTTGGCCTTTGGTGTGCCTGTCTTGGGCTTCCCCGCGCTGCCGGCGTTTACAAGCAGCTTGCTGCCGTACTTTTTGCAGTACGGTTTGTGAGTATGTCCGCAAACCAATATATCTTCCTCAAAATCAGCCATTACTTCTTCAGCTTCTTTTGAGTTCTCATTAAGATACTCATTTATCTTTCTCGGGCTGCCATGGACAAATTTGATGGTCCTGCCTTCAAAGCTCATTTTGACTTCCATTGGCAAGCCTTTTAAAAATTCTTTGTTGTCCTCTCTTGTTTCATCAATAGTCCAATTCAGCGATATCCCTGCATTTTCTGCATCCTTTGGATCAGGATAATCACAGCCGCAGATCATAAGCTCTTCGCCTACCGCTTCATCATAGTTGCCCTTAATAGTTAATATCCGGTTTTCTCTTATGGTGTCTATAACCTCGTTGGGGTAGGTTGCATAGCCTACAAGGTCTCCCATGCATACAATCAAGTCTGCATTTCTATTGTCAATATCCAGTAGTACTTCATTCAAAGAAAATATATTGCTGTGAATGTCTGCAATTACTGCAATTTTCATAGATTCCTCCTTTTTCACTGGTTCTCAGGGAACCAATGCTTTGTATTGTTTGCAATTTTAACTAATGTCAGCATTACCGGAACTTCAACCAGTACTCCTACAACAGTAGCCAGTGCTGCTCCTGATTCAAGACCGAAAAGTGAAATAGCTACTGCCACTGCCAGCTCGAAAAAGTTGCTTGCGCCTATCATGCCGGCTGGAGCGGCTATGTCATGCTTAAGCTTCCATGCCTTTGCCCAACCATATGCCAGGAAGAATATAAAGAAGGTTTGTATTGTAAGAGGTATAGCGATAAGAGCTATGTGCAGAGGATTATTCAATATTATTTCTCCCTGGAAAGAGAATATTATAACCAATGTAAGCAGAAGCCCTATTACTGTTATGTTGTCAAACTTCTTCAAGAATACATTGTTGAAATACTCTTTCCCCTTGCTCTTAATAACATACTTTCTTGAGAAATAGCCTCCTGCCAAAGGTATTACTACAAACAGTATAACTGATAAAAATAATGTATCATAAGGAACAGTGACATTACTCACACCAAGCAGGAAAGCCACTATCGGCGTAAAGGCTACAAGCAGTATCAAGTCGTTGACTGCCACCTGCACCAGAGTATAGGCCGGATCGCCTTTTATCAGATGGCTCCAGACAAATACCATTGCAGTACAGGGAGCTGCACCTAAAAGAACTGCTCCAGCCAGGTATTCCTTGGCCAAATCAGCAGATATAAGGGTTTTGAATACTACATAGAAGAAAAATGAAGCTATCGCATACATTGTAAAGGGTTTTATCAGCCAATTGGTTCCGCATGTAACTATCAAGCCCTTTGGTTTCTTGGTTGCGTTAACTATACTTGAAAAGTCTATCTTAAGCATCATCGGATAAATCATCAGCCATATGAGTATTGCAACAGGTATTGATACATTGGCATATTCAAATTTACTAAGAGTCTCAGGCACTATGGGAAGAACCTGACCTAAAATGACTCCTGCGACTATACAGGTTGCCACCCATACTGTCAGATACTTTGCAAAGAAACCCAGCGCCTCATTATCCTTTTTCCTGATATCTTTTTTATTGCTCATTATTATTCCCCCCTATTTACGCAGAAATATGTTCAGTTTCACTTGCATTCATGTCTTGATTTTTCTTTACAGATACAGTCATCTGTATCTGTAATAAGATTCATAAGAAATAGAATCAGTTTATTACAGTTTGTGCTATTCAATGAATAATAGCTCCATAGTCCTTCTTTTCTTGATTCCACAATACCGCACTCCATCAGCACCTTCATATGATGTGAAAGTGTCGGCTGTGTAAATTCAAAGTATTCAAGTATATCACAGGCGCATCTTTCACCGCAGGACAGAATGTCAATTATTTTCAGTCTGCTGGAATCAGAGAGTGCCTTTATAATTTTAGTATTCTCATCGTATTCCAATTTCACTTAATCACCTCTTATATAGATACGTATCTATATATAATATATGACAAATTCATTATTGCGTCAATATACGTACTAATAATTAACATAGAATTAACACGCATATATAGTTCTCTATATGCACCACTTTATCTTTCTCTCAGGCCTAAAAAGAAATTATACATTGGCTCAAGTAATGTGAAGTCATCAGCTATATCATTTACTAATTCGGAAGAAAACAACCGTTTATCTATTTCTCTGTTGCATGAAAAATATATTTCCTTCCTCTGATACCATTCATTTAATTCCTCAGGCAGATCAGGATTTATTATTCGTTTATATTTATCGCCTTCAATAAAAAATGTATTCTGTTTCTTATACAGAGAATGAATCTTGATAAAGTCCTTTTTACCTTCATCAACCATATTTCTTAAATTATATAAAGCTTCTTTTGGAATGTTGTAAAATCCCATTCCGTACCTGTAGTAATCCGGAAATATTTCAAAAAAATAAACCGGCTCTGCCTTCCAATCCTGATAGACTCTTTTAAAGGAAAGCCACATATTTGCCCTATAGGGGCTCTTGTCATTGGAAAACCTGACATCACGGTTAATCCGCGATATTGATTTCTTGGCACTGACTTCAAGCAGCGGGTCTATGGACAGCATGTATGGCCCCAGCTCCAGAACCAGCTCCTGCATCGGAACAAGCAGAAACTCCCGATACTTGTCCTTGTTTTCCTCAAACCACTGCTTATTATTATTCTCTTTCAGCCCATTCAGAAAGTTGATTGTCTCCATGGAAAAACCCTGAAACATGTGTCTCACTCCTTTATAGATCCGCTGCAGGATGCAACGGTACTTCACTATTAATTCTACCATATTATGGCTAAATCCTTCCATAGAGAACTTTCAACATTGCTATTCAAATATCTCTACCGGGGTTTTTAATGCGGTATAAGCCCATATTATATGTATATCTTTATCCGACATAGCTATGCAGCCCTGAGTCCAGTCTGAGGTGTTTCCTCCGCCGTGGATGCCTACCTGGCCTCCCAGGGCTGTGTTCCAGGGTGGTCTTTGCTGCTGTTCCTCCGCTGTTTTTATAAGGTTATATTCCTCTTGGCTTATTATATTATTCTTCAGCCCGATAACTGCATCTTCGGTATTGGGATAGCTCAAGCCCAGAAATAGAGTGAATTTGCTGCTCTCGTTTTTTGTACATATGTAGTACTTGCCTTCGGGAGTTTTCGAGTCCCCTTCTCTGGCCTTATCTCCTTCAGGGGAGCGGCCCAGTGCTATCCTGAATCTGCCTAAAAGCTTCCCATCCCCATACAGCTCAAGTAGTCTTGGCCTTTTGTATATTTTAATGTATGAATTTGAAGGGCAAGCTAAGGGTTTATTGAAAAACAATTCTTTATCATCTCTCTTCACTTCTTTACTATTTACAAGTATTTCAGCTTCAGCTCCACCCTTTGTACCTGAGTATATGAATTCCGGTGTCCAATCCTCGGTCCTGAAGCAGAATATAAATGAAGACACTACTGTAAGCAGCAGCAGTATGTATGATTTTTTGCTCATATTAAATCACCTTTTCCAAATTATTAAAAGCATCCTCAATGAATATTATTTCGAATACTATTGCTGCTATTCCTAAAAATATATTTTTATCATATTACTAACAAATTCTCGGAAGCATCGGTGAGTCAAGAGAGTTTAATATACGTTTGCCGCCTACGGGGGTTTCCAGGTATACAAGGATAAAAAGCTCCTGTTATAGCAGTTATTCTGCCATAACAGGAGCAATAGTCTTCATTCAAGCTTATTCATGATTTTGATACAAACCATAGGTTTTGTTTACATCCAGTACAAACATGATACCTTTACCAGGCTCTTCTATTTTCATTTGCTCTCTAATTGAAGTAATAATCGAGTCCGTTACGCTGTTATCAGATAATATCATGACCATTTCTTTCTCCGGCTCTATAGCCATAGCAAAAAGCATATTGGTTTCATGTATGCCTGAACCCCTTGCATTTATTATAGTAGCACCTCGGGAGCCTGCTGAAGTCGCAGCTTCTACAACAGCTTCTGCACTGCCTTTATCCACCACTACAAATATAGCTTTATACATAGTGTTTTCTACACCCCTGCTTTCTTTAACATTATCATATTTACAGTTTCTAACTCCTATCAAGCTCTCGACAGAAACAGTAAAAGCAATACCATGATTAGGCTTATGCAAATGCAGCTCTCTGTCAAGTTCCTCAAGGGCTTGATAGGCTGATTTTCTTTCAGATATCATAATGATTATTTCTTTTCTAATATCGGTTAGATCCAGCAGCTCCAATATGCGGTTTTTAATTGTACCCTTGCCTAGCAAAACTGTAGCACCTGATATTCCATTCTGCTTTGCAATTTTGCTTACTTTGCTTCCTGATCCATGGTTTACAATTAAACAAATCAGCTCAAGCTCTAATACATCAGAACAGTTTACCATTTATTTAAACTCCTCCCTTTATCGACTTAACCTTGAAAACCAGACCCAAGACCTGTAAAGCAATAATTGGGGTTAAAGCCACCATTGAAATCATCCCGAAACCATCTATTAAAACATCAGCTCCTTCAATGGCTTCTGCAGCACCTTGGGCAAAAGCTAAAATAAAGGTTGCCGTCATGGGGCCTGATGCAACTCCTCCCGAGTCAAAGGCTATACCCACAAATAGCTTTGGAACAATATAAGTCATAGCAATCGAAATTATATACCCGGGCAAAAGATAATGCCACAATTTAATATCAGGTATCAATATTCTCAACATTGATAAGGCTACTGCAAAACCAACTCCAATAGAAAGTGCGGATATTACCATCTTTCTTTTCACATATCCGCTGGTGACTTCTTCTATCTGGTGTGTCAATACGTGGACGGCCGGCTCAGCCAATATTGTAACCAGTCCCAGTATAAATCCTACAAGAACAAGATACCACTTGTTGTCCAAGGATGCAACACTCTGGCCCACTACGCTTCCAACATCCATGAAGCCGGCATTTACCCCCACTAAAAATAATATCAATCCCATAAATGTATATATAATACCTTTTATTATCTTATAAAAAGCTTTTTTGCTCAACTTGAAAGATACTGGTTGAAATATTAAAAATAGAATCAATAATGGAAGCAGTGCAAAGAAAACTTCAGTTATTATAGTTGGAAGTTTATGTAGAAATGGAGCTATAATCGATGTAGAGTGAAAAATTTTATATTCCATACTACCGGTAACTCTACCGGATTTTGACATAATACTCATGATAATCACTGACAATATTGCACCCGTAGATGCAATTGCAACCAAACCAAAGCTATCCTTTTCAGATGCTTTACCATCCTTCTTCATCGAAGAAATACCTACAGCAAGAGCCAATATAAACGGTACCGTCATAGCCCCGGTGGTGGCACCTGAAGCATCAAAAGCTATTGCCAAAAACTCCGAGGATGTAAAAAAGGACAAAACAAAGATGATAGAATATAGTACGGTTAGTACTCTATATAAAGGCAAATTATAGACTATTCTAAATAAGCCTAAAGCAAGCATTATTGCGATACCAACAGATACAATCACTACAATGCTCAGTTTGGGTATAACACCTGCTGTTACACCAGCTACTTGACCGGCGAGTATATGCAAATCAGGTTCAGCTATTGAAATAAAAAAGCCAAGTATCAAACCACCAATGCCAATTATCCAAACCTTATTGCTTTTAGTAAGCGATGTTCCCATTAAAGTGCCGATTGGAGTAACGCCGATATCCACACCAAATAGGAACATAGACAACCCGGATATTATAAATAAAGCACCTATAAGGAATCTGTATAGAAGATAAGCTTCAATAGGTGCAATTGTAAAGTTTAACAATAATACAATAACAGTTATTGGGAGTACAGCATATAAAACTTCTTTTAGCTTTTCAATGAGTACAATCAAATATAATCCCTTCCTTTCTTCTAAAATTTAGCCATATTATATAAATGTCTTTTATTGAAAAATTATAACTACCAATTAAGCCTTTTATAAAATACTCTTTATGCATTATGAAAATAGCCTATATCTATATATTAAAGGAAAAACAGGGTTTAGTCTAGCATTTTAACAGGAATTTGCCTAACCGCTTTTTTCTTTCCATCAAATTGTACTGAATAAAAAATGATGGTGGATTTTTACTCCACCATCATTTCATGCTTATTCGCTATACATCATGAGACCTTCATATTGAAGATTCAGATCAGCAATACTGGATTTAAGCTTGTTATTCAGCGTATCCAATTCCATTATTGCCTTTTCCATATTGATTTTCGTAGTTAATCCCATATCATACTGAATCCTGGCTTTCTCAGCATCACTTTTCGACAATTCAATTTCTTCCTGTAGATCAGCTATAGATTCAGCTGCGGATTTCAATGCATCATAGCTTGTGCTTAAAGAGATGTCAAGGTCAATAGTTGCATCCTCGAAGGATTTTCTGGCACTTTCATACTCTTTAAAAGCATCATCGAAAGCCTCCTCCATTTGATCTCTGGAATTCTGTACGCTTAGCCTTACAACAAATTCATCATATCTTTCCTTTGTTAAATCATATTTTCTTTTTGCCAACTCTGCCTTAAGTGACAGGTTATAGAGGTCTTCACTGCTGGATATGTAGTCTTTCCTTAACTCATCCAGATTTATAGTGGTTATATCGATATCCGGAAGGTCTATAACAAGCTGCAGGTTATAAGCAGTAAGCTCTCTGCCCAGATATCTGTTAAGGGTCTGCATTTCCTTCTGCAGGCTTTTCAAAGCTGTAGTCACTGCATCAACAGTATTGTTGTATGCAGCCTCTGCTTGTCTGAGCTCACTTTTCTTTATCAAGTCCATACCATATTTTACTTTTGCAGCTTCATATTCCTTGGATTTAATGCTGCTGTTATTTTTTGCGTCTTCAAGGTTATACTGGGCTTTCTTGATATTTATAAAGGCTTTCAAAACATTATAGTCTGAGACCCTCTTCATATCCTCTTTTTTGAATCTTGCAGACTTTACATCATTCACTGAGCTTTGCAGTGATGTCTCCAAGTTTACCGGCTTCATGAAATAATCATAAAAGCCGCTGGAAGCCTTACCATATGCCTTATCAGTGCTTTCCGCAGTATCATAATAATTTTCCAGGGAATCATTGATTTTATCATCCTGCCGACTGTATTCCAAGCTATTTTCAAGTGCCCTCCGCTGGGCCTCCTCCAAGGTCAATACTATCTGTCCGCTGTTTTCTGCGAAAGCTGTGAAGCTGGAGCACAAGATTAGTATGCATAGAAATATTGGCAGTGCAGCATATTGTTTTTTCATTTTCTCTCCTCCTTATTCCGACCTCAAAGCTTCAATTGGGTTCAGGCACGCCGCCTTATATGCCGGGAACAGACCGAACACTATACCGACAATAAGGGATATCCCAAAGGAAATCACTATCCACGGTATAGAATACACTTGTGGTACAAGGTCAAGCCCGCCAATAATAAAGCGTATTATTGACAAGCCGATAAGTACACCTAAAAGGCCTCCTATACCTGTTACAATGATTGCCTCTATAAGAAACTGTACAAGAATATTCTTCTTCTTGGCCCCGATTGCTTTTCTGATACCAATCTCCCTGGTCCTCTCTGTAACCGATACCAGCATTATATTCATTATCCCTATACCGCCTACGACAAGCGAAATAGCTGCGATTCCTGCCAGTACAGCTGTCATGGTTCCTGTCATACTGTTAAGATTGGAAAGCATCTCTGCCTGGTTGAAAACCCTGAAGGCATCTGAACTCTTATAGGTTTTGGTAAGAAATTCATTTAATTTAGTCATTGCACTGTCAACGGTATCAGGACTGGTTGCCTGTATGGCAAAATTCCTGATGGTACCTGAGCGAAACAGCCTCTGTGCTACAGTAACGGGTATTATAACCGTATCATCTGCTCCGTCATCCTGCCCTCCATCCTTTTCCTCCAGTACTCCAACAACTGAAAACAGCTGCCCGTTGATTTTTATCTTCTGACCCAGGGGGTTTGCTCCTTCAAATATATCGTTTACAACAGCTGTACCAATAATCGCTATCTTTTGCATGTTATCAAGGTCATTCTGAGCCAGAAACCGTCCTGATTGTGCTGAAACACTCTTTGTTATTTGATAGTCGGGGCTTGTTCCAATAACAGATGTTTCTCTGTTATTAATCATATACTTTATTGTAGCTGTAGAGGTGATCTGAGGGACTACCGCTGCAATATCGGCACTGTTCTCTTCAGAAAATTCCTTTATTTGCTTATAGGTTACATTTCTGTTGCTGTTTCTTCCCATTATATTAACTTGAATCAGATTGGTGCCCATGCTCTCAATTGTATCCGTTATACTTTTTGTGCTTCCCTGGGCAAAGGCAACAGCCGCTATAACTGATGATACACCTATTATAACTCCCAGCATGGTGAGAAAGGAACGTACCTTATTGCTGCGGATGCTCTTTATAGCCATTTTATAAGCCTGAATAAAACCCATCTATCCCACCATCCTGTCCTCTATAATTTCACCATCCTGTAAGCGTATGACCCTTTCAGCCTGCATAGCAATTTCATTATCGTGGGTGATCAGTACTATAGTGTTGCCCTTTTGATGCAGCTCCTTGAGCATGCGCATTATCTCCTTGCCGGACTTTGAATCGAGGTTTCCTGTAGGCTCATCTGCCAGTATCATTGGAGGGTTGCCCACCAATGCTCTGGCAATAGCAACACGCTGCTGCTGTCCCCCTGAAAGCTCCGTCGGTTTATGATGTACTCTGTCTTCCAAGCCGACAAGCTTTAATGCCTCTACTGATTTATCATATCGCTCCTTGGTATGCAAGCCCTGATAAATCAGGGGCAGCTCCACATTCTCGACGGCATTGAGCTTTTGAAGCAGATTAAAACCTTGGAATATGAAGCCTATTTTGTGATTCCTAATGTCGGCAAGCTGCTCGTCATTAAGTCTGCTTACCTCAACACCGTCAAGAGAGTATGCACCTTTGGTCGGTACGTCAAGACAGCCGATCATATTCATTAGTGTAGATTTTCCTGAGCCTGAAGGCCCGATTATTGATACAAACTCATGCTGATTTATTGTAAGGCTCACATCATTCAATGCCCGGACCTCTACATTACCTATCCGATAGACTTTACTCATATTTCTTATTTCTATCATAATGTGCTCCTCCCTAATTATCTCTTCTGAAATTATTACCGCCGCCTGTGGGAGGGGCGCCCATAATCATCATGCTATTCTGCCTGTTGTTTCCGGAGCTTGATACAGATGTTACAACTACCGCCTCTCCTTCTTTCAATCCGCTTACTATTTCAATATAATCCTCAGTACTTATACCTGTTTGGACTTCTCTCATCTCAATAGTCTGTTCAGTATTTTCCTGTTTCTTCACTTCGGCAGTTCCTTCACTATTCGAAGCACTATTTGCTCCGCCATTTGAGTTTCTGCCTACCCTGCCTGCTCCACTTACAACGCTTACAAAGCTTTTTCCATTTCGTTTCTGTACTGCATCAACAGGTACGTACAACACATCGGTTTTCTGATTCACAACTATCTCGGCGTTCGCATTCATACCACCTTTTAACGCCGGGTTTTCCTCAATCTGAACGGTCACAGGATATGTGGATACGCCGTTTGAAGAAGAGCCCTCCACTGCGATCTTTGTTACAGCTCCCTTAAGCGGGCTATCATTTGTTTCAGTAATAGCATCGATTGTAATCTTGGCATCCTGTCCTACTTGAATCTTGGCTATATCCAACTCATCAACGTCAATATAGAACTCCATAGTATCATAATTTGCGACACTTCCCAGAATATCACCCTGCTTTATGCTATTGCCCTGTTCAATATCGTTTAGAGTGAAGGTTCCATCAAAGGGTGCATATATCTTATAATCCAAAAGCTTTTCCTCTGCTGTCTGGAGTTGTGAATGCAAATCCTCCAGCTTAAGATCATTTGTCTGAATAGTGAGCTGCAGGTCCTCATTGTTCAGCTCCGCCAATATATCGCCCTTCATCACATTCTGGCCGTTCTCAACGTTTAGTGTGCTTACTATACCTCCTGATGAAGCCTTGACTGTCATGCTCTTTAAGAAGTTAAGCGTGCTGCTTCCATTACTCTTGACAATAACTCCGTCTATATTGCATTCAACACTGCCTACCATTCCCTCAGCCAATGAACTTGAGTTTTCAATTATTACACCCACATTGTATACTTCAGCACCATCACTGGTAGTATAACTTGGAGTACTTATACCGGATATGCTCCCGTCAATTATGTGAAGCTCATCTCTGCCTGTATCATAGGCCTTTACTGAGACTTTTTGTCCAACTGATAGCTTATCTCTATATGTATTATTGAAAGAAACCAATAGCTTCAACTTTGATTTATCGGTAATAGTCAATAAAGTGCCGTTATTTGAGAGACTGTCACCCTCTTTGATCTGAAGGTCCAGTATCTCTCCATCAATAGGTGCTGTAACTGTCCCGGACTGAAGATCCTTCATATTGCTGTCCCGGGTGAGTTGAGCCTGGGCTATGCTGTTTCGGAGCTGCCTTATCTGCAGCTGTGTATCCTTGTCATCTATTTCAAAAATCAAATC
>LOES01000123.1 GCA_001515955.1 Clostridia bacterium BRH_c25
AGGCGAGGGCTATACCAGGGAAGACCATCCGGATGTTGCCAACCAGGTGTTTTCCGCATATTCTCATGTTCAGGATGTAAGATCACTGGCGCAGGTAATTGGTGAGGATGACATCTCTGATATGGATAAAAAGTATATGGAATTCGGAAGACAATTTGAGCAGAAGTTTCTCAACCAGGGCTTTGAGGGAAACAGGGATATGCTTGAGACACTGGATACTATGTGGGAGCTGCTGAAAGTGCTTCCAAGAGCAGAGCTTGACAGGATCAAGCCGGAGCTGTTTGAAAAGTACTATCACAAGAGGTAATGGAAATGATAGAAATCAGTTACACCAAAACCAGCCTGATGGCCGCCCGGAACTCCCTTGAGCTTTCTTTGAAGGGTTTTGAACTGCTGGACAAAAAAAGGAACGTACTCATTATGACAATGATGGGCTTTATTGAAAAGGCAGAAGTGATTCAGAAGAAGGTAGCTGTAATATTCGATGATGCATATGAAGCATTGCAGACTGCTAATATCACAATGGGTATAAGCAATGTAGAGCAAATTGCACAGTCAATATCTGAAGCGTCGGGCTTTGAAGTGCTGGATAAAAGCATTATGGGGGTTGAAATACCCGAGATAAAGCATGAAGAAGATAGGCTTACTCACCACTACAGCTTTTATCATACAAACACGGCTCTTGATGTGGCTATGCAGAAGTTCCATGAGGTGAAGCTGCTGCTTTATGAGCTTTCGGAAGTGGAGGATTCTGTTTATAAGCTGGCAATGGAAGTTAAGAGGACACAAAAAAGGGCAAATGCCCTGCAGAATATTCAGATACCAAGATATAGGGAAATGGTGGGCAAGATACTGGAAGTGCTGGAGGAGCGTGAAAGAGAAGACTTCTTCAGGCTGAAGGTGGTAAAGAAAAAGGGAGAAAAGAAAGCTACCGGAAAATAGATGCGAGATACGAGATTCTAGATTCGAGGTTTTAAGCAAAGGCTTCGAAGCCTTGCATGGGTTCTCGTATCTCGCATCTCGCATCTCGTATCTGTTTTATCCTAACATCTTTTCCAGGTCTGCTTTTGCGTTTCCGCTTATAAGCTGGAGATTGAAGTTCTTCTGAAGCACTTCCACTATGTTGGATGTGAACCATTCTGGAGCTTTTGGCCCTATATGGATATTCTTCACACCCAGGTGAAGGAGTCCAAGAAGAATTGCTACTGCCTTCTGCTCGAACCATGAGAGCACTATGCTCAAAGGAAGGTCATTCACAGAGCAGTTGAAGGCTTCTGCCAGAGCCAGGGCAATTTTTACCGCTGAGCCGGAGTTGTTGCATTGGCCCAGATCTATATATCTTGGAATGCTTGTGCCCGGTACTGTTCCGAAGTCATGGTCATTGAACCTGAACTTTCCGCAGGAAGTAGTCAGGAGTACGCAGTCCGTCGGAAGGGAAAGAGCAAGCTCTCTGAAATAATCTCTGCCCTTTGTAGGAGCATCACAGCCTGCGATAACAAAGAACCTTCTGATCTTGCCGGTTTTTACAGCTTCAATTATTTCCGGAGCTATCGAAAGCACAGTCTGATGATGGAAGCCTGTAATCAGGGTCTTATCCGATTCAATCATAACTTTGGGCAGTGAAAGGGCTCTCTCTATAAGTGGTGAGAAGTCTTCATTCACTATCTTCCGTGCACCCTCCACTCCTGCTGTGCCATAAGTGAAGAACCTGTCTGTATATGTACCTTTAACAGGCATAAGGCAGTTTGTGGTTCCAAGTATCGCTCCCGGGAATTCCTCGAAGAGCTTTCTCTGGTCATACCAGGCTTTTCCTACATTACCCTTCAGATGACTGTATTTCTTAAGCTCAGGATACCCATGGGCAGGAAGCATTTCAGAGTGAGTGTAAATATTGATCCCTTTTCCTTCAGTCTGCTTGAGAAGCTCTTCCAAAGCATAAAGGTTGTGGCCAGTAACAAGTATGCTGTGGCCTTCGATCTTATCCTGGGATACGATTATGGGGGTAGGTATTCCCAGCCTTGATGTATGTGCGTTATCCAAGAGCTCCATTACCTTGACTGCAGCGGAGCCTACTTTGAGCACCATTTCAATATGCTCCTGCAGATTGAAATTGGAGTTGGTAAGGCTCATATAAAGTGCTTCATGGGTTATGCCGTCGACCTCCGGATCGACGCAGCCCATTTCTCTTGCATGGGTGGCATAGGCAGCTATACCCTTCAAGCCGAATATCATTGTATCTTGTAGTGCGGCTATGTCCTCATTCTTTCCGCATACGCCTATTTTTGTACAACCAACCTGGGGGGTTTGTTCACACTGATTACAGAACATATAATTTCCTCCTTAAAATATAATGTCATAAATGGTCTATAGTTGGATTCTACAGGAAAAAGGTTTTCTTGGATGTGATATAAATCACACAATCGGATGACAATAATCAAACAGACTTTATTTGGGATTCCTATTTTGTCCTGTTGCGCGTTACGCGTTTCGGGTTACGCGTATTCAGTATGGCTTTGGAGTAGGGG
The DNA here is from genome assembly GCA_001515955.1 of Clostridia bacterium BRH_c25. Next base: position 2,526 of record LOES01000123.1, read on the forward strand.
GGCAATGTGGCGGACATAGCAGTGGCTATTGCTTAAATAGATATGATTAATTATAATAGAATAGTATAATTAAGAATTACTGAGGAGGATAAGCCTGTGATTGAATATAAAGGCCGCTGGGATGCAATAAAGGGACCTTTGGTAGTACTGTCGATCATAATTGCCATAGTACTTATAATATATCTATTCATACCTAAAGGCTTTTTTGCCTATTTTTTTATGGTACTGCTGTTGGTGTTTATACCTCTGACATATAGTGGCCTGGTATTGAAGATTACGGCTGATGAAAAGAAAATTGTTGTAGTAAGGCCCTTTACAAGGATGTCAGTCAAGTATGAGGATGTTGCCTTGTGTGCTGTTCATTGTATTGATGAAGGTAAATATCTTATCTATGCTTTTGTAAAACAGAGATACCGCCGGGGATATACTGTGAAGGGTGTAAGACCGAGGCTTAGCTTTGATGAAGTCGTTAAAATGGCATCGAAGGATGAAGATATAAATCTGGATATCAACTTTAACAGAGCAAAAAAGATTCCGGTGTCTTTTGTTGAAAACAGTGAAGAGCTTAAGGACAGGTTCATGATGGAAGTTGGGAAATATCATGTAAGGATAATGGAGGATAAAGGGTAAAAGACTGCACATGGCAGTCTGAGGCTACTGACGAAGCAGAAAATTGGAGCAGACACGTATAGCCACATATGAGTATACAAAAATTGATGGCACTAACTAACGTAGCCTAAGAAAAACCTAACGTCTTAAAATGGTCGTCCATGACCTTTAAGACTTGCTCGGCGTCCATGCCTCGCATACGGTTTTTCTAAGGCCACGTTACTAAGAGCCATTAACAATTTCTGTATAAGCATACTTAGGCTATTACATGTCTGCTCCTTAGTTTGTCTTCAATCTGAAAGACTCGTTTGAGTCTTCGGGCTATTGGCAAGCTTTGGGTTAGGTGCTTACTTTTACCCGGCCCTTCCTGACAGAGTACCGAGTCACTGGAATATCTACGGTCAAATAGACGGATATTCTTCGAGGTTTTTCGGAGCATTCGGGCTGCCGCTAATGAATATTGGTCTGTATGTTTTATTTTTGATTACACCTTACTTGGATCCAAAGAAGAAAAACTACAAGGCATTTGAAGGTTCCTATTGGATACTTCGAATGGTGATGCACATTTTTATGATAGGCTTGCAGCTTGAATATTAACCGTATAATGTTACGTTGGCATATGTGCTGAAAGGCATATATGCCTTTGTTTTATCGCATCATGCAATGATTCGATAAATTGTATTAATTTACATGTAAAAATGCAACAAAAATACAACAAGAATCGTCATATTTCATGATATAATCAAATTATATAAAAGGCTTCTATTAAAGCATTTTAAAAACCAAGGAAGCCTTTTATGAAACTCGCTTACGGGGCATGGCAAATTAAGGTGGAATAGATGCCCCTGCTCGTTACAAAATATATGTAAAAAAATTGTGAGGTGCCTATGAAAGGAAAGAAACTTTTTGCTGTAATTATTACGCTTTTATTCGTATTAGTCTTCGCTGTCAGCTGTATGTACAATCAGGCTGCACCGGCAATAACCCAAAGCCCTATACCTGCTCCGACGGAACAGCTCCTGGGGGCATCTGACCCGGCAGCTTCAGAGAACCCCGAGGTCACAGACACAGACATAGAACAGAATATAGCTAAAAATGTAGCGTACATAAGTGCCAGCAAGCTAAGAGTCAGAGAGACTGCCGAAACAGACGCAAAAGTAATGGACAATCTGATTAAAGGCACTGCGGTAGAAATAGTTGAAGAAAAAAAGGATGAATCCGGGATATCCTGGTACAAGATCAGCTATGATGGTGTGGCTGAAGGTGCAGGAGGCTGGATAGCTGCGGAGCATACAGTCAAGGACAGGACAGAGCTTTTGAGCGAATCTCTGAAAGCTCTTGACTTTTCACCACAGGACAAAACCGCTGAATATCCCGGGAATCCAAGAGTCGAAGCAAGAGGGATATATCTCACAAAATACTCTGCTTCCAATGACAGATTGGACAGGCTTATAGAGATGACAAAAAGAACTAAAATCAACACTTTTGTCATAGATGTGAAAGATGATAAGGGGCATATGCTTTTTCCGACAAAGGCTGCAGAGAAATACAGTCCTGAAGCCAATAAATATGTTACGGTGAAGGATATATCGGCGCTGATGAAAAAGCTTAAGGAAAACAACATATATACTATTGCCAGAATAGTTTCTTTCAAGGATCCTACATATACAAAACAACATCCTGACAGGGCCATAATATATAAAGACAGTGGAAAACCTTTCACCAACAGTGATGGATTGATTTGGGCATCTGCCTATGACAAGACACTCTGGGATTACAATCTGGAAGTATCAAAGGAAGCGGCAGAAGCAGGCTTCAATGAGATACAGTTTGACTACGTAAGGTTCCCTGCATCAAACGGCGGAAGGCTGGATAAATCTTTGGATTATAGAAGTACCGCAGGAGAATCAAAACCCCAGGCCATACAGGATTATTTAAAACTCGCCCGGGAGAGGCTCTCTCCATTAAACGTGTATATATCAGCAGATGTATATGGGCTGGTAGGCTCAGTAGCGGATGACATGGCCCTGGGGCAGTACTGGGAGGCAGTGAGCAATGTAGTTGACTATATAAGTCCCATGATGTATCCAAGCCACTATGCAAATCAAACTTATGGATTATCAGTTCCTGATGCTTATCCATATGAAACCATATACCATTCCACCAAGGATTCGGTAGCCCGTAACAAGAATATACAGACACCGGGGATAATAAGACCATGGATACAGGACTTTACAGCACCTTGGGTACCTGGTTATATCAAATATTCGGACAAGCAGGTGGAGGATCAGATCAGAGCCCTTGAAGAAAACGGTGTAAAGGAATATCTGCTCTGGAATGCAGGAAACAAGTATTCAGAGGGAGCAGTAGCGAACTAGATTTAGAAAGCTAAAGGCGGAGGTTAGTCTCCGCTTTTAGCTTTCTGTTGTTTTCTCAAATCTTCCGGATAGAAATTTGGTACCAGTGACTATATTTACTTTGCGGAGCGTCTCTTGCTTTTTATGAAGGGATTGTATAGTTTTATGCTTTTTGATATAGATGATATTCTGAAAAAGGGATTATTGTATATAGCATTTTTTATGATTGGCAGCCCTATGAGCGTTATTAATAAGTCGTTTTTTGAATTATCCATAGTATTCATTGATTTATGGAGCTCATGCAGCTTGAGTATATCTTCAAATATAGGCCTTGCCAGAGTGTTATAGTCTTTTCCGTATATTATTGCACGGGCGGCAAGCATTCCGCTTTCTATGGCATTGAGTCCGCCGCAGCCTATCAGATCGTCTGTGAAGCCTGCAGAATTTCCTACAAAAAGTATGTTGCTCACCTGAAGAGGCTGAACAAAACCACAGTCATGCTCAGTATCTGTAGTGCCGGAAATGTAATAGTCAATATTTTCGGTAAACAGGAACTCCTTCCAGTAGTAATCAAGTTCATAGCCGGTTATACCGTTTACAATCTGTACCAGGCTTGCTTCCTTATCATTGACGGGGATAAGATAACAGAACCCGTTTTTCGCATAGCTGGCGTCCAGCCACATAATAATTTCTGCAGGCTTGAATTTCCCCAAAACCGTAGCAATTCGGGCTTGGGTATTGAAGGTATCCGTCCATACCCCCAAATTCCTTGGAGTGATACTATTCGCAGTTGCTACCACAATATAATCATATTCATCTTTGATATCTTCAGAGTCTATATATTTATTAAAGGTTATGGGACTACCTAAATAATTCAGCAGCTGCTTTTCCAGTGCGTAATTATGATATCCCCTTTTGAATATATATCCCAGGCTTCCTCTTTCGACTGCCCTATGGTTCGGTGAAAACATAACCATTTTTTTTATGTGATTAAGAGGTGTA
>LOES01000124.1 GCA_001515955.1 Clostridia bacterium BRH_c25
CTGGATTTGCTGGCAGGTCGGTTCCTCAATGAGAGGGATGTGGAGTCAGCAAAAAACGTAATAGTAATTGATGAAATAACAGCGAAAAAACTCTTCAAGGACCCGGCGAAAGCTATAGGAGAAAAGGTCAAGGTTACAGTCCAGGACAATAATACCAACCTGACAGTAATAGGTGTCACTGAAAGCGCAAGCGGCGGTATGGCGGCAATGTTCGGGGATAACTATCCTGGCATCGGGTATACACCTATCACTATAAGCGAAAGAGTTTTTCCAGATCCAAAAATCACATTTTTTTCGGTTATGCTTGAAAATATGGATAACTCCAAGGAAGTAGCAACCAAGATAGTGCATTTGCTTGAGCAGTCTCACAGGAACGAAGGGAAGTATGCCGCTGAAGAAGGCTTCAAACAGCTGGATATGCTTGAGAACGTACTTAATATATTCACAATGGTTATAGGGGCAATTGCAGGCATATCCCTTATAGTAGGCGGCATAGGCGTTATGAATATAATGCTGGTATCAGTAACGGAGAGAACCCGGGAAATAGGCATCAGGAAGGCTCTTGGCGCCAAGAACAAGGATATTATGCTTCAGTTCCTGACCGAATCTCTCATACTCTGCCTAATCGGAGGAATAATTGGAATGACTCTTGGAATATCCCTTGGCTTCCTCGCAGGAAAAGCTATAAACATACCTCTTGGTGTATCACCATCGGTAATATTCATAGCCTTCGGCTTCTCCTCTGCAGTAGGCATATTCTTCGGATTGTACCCTGCCAGCAAAGCGGCAAAGCTTGACCCGATAGAAGCATTGAGATATGAATAAGATTCCTCGCTGTACTCGGAATGACACGGGTAAAATAATGCCTGCCACTTAAGTGGCAGGCATTATTAATGTCATCCTGAACGTAGTGAAGGATCTTTTACTTAGCCTCAATAGAGATTACCTTGAACACCTTACCCCTCTGATATGTTGTAAATACATTCTGCTCGTAGCCGCCTATTTCCAGGTCCTTTCCGACCATGCTGCCCAACACCTTGGCAAGGTATTTATTATCCCCATCATACTGCAGTACATATACGCCCTCATTTGTCTCCAGCTCATAATGCTGTCCCTCAATACTGCTTACAACAAGCTTCCCGGTAATTTTTGCGGGTACTTGAAGCAGTCCCAGCCTATCCATTACCCGTTTGATTATTACCGCCCCCTGTGCCCTTGTAGCGGTGCTGCCTACTCCGAACTCATTTCCTCCGACTCCCAGGACGAGTCCTCTTTCATATGCGGCTATTATGCTCTCTTCCGCCCAATCCGGTATCTTCGCCTTATCACCAAAGGTCAGAATTGACAGACCGGAATCGGCCTTTATACCCATAGCCCTTATGATCATTGTTGTAAGCTGCTCTCTCGTTACCGTATCATCAGGACCAAAGGTTCCGTCCGGATTCCCCTTTGTTATACCATGCTCTGCAGCTGTCTCAATAAAGGCGAAGTCAGGATTATCAGCACTTACATCCTTAAAGGCTGCTGTTTTTGGGGTAATCAGATCTATATTCTTATCAGGACTATAGCGCAGCACATTGACCAGCATTTTCACAACTTCGGCCCGGGTTATTTCCTTGTCTGCACCAAACTCCCCACTACTAATCCCGTCAACTATATGTCTTGATACCATTAGCTCAATATCAGACTTTGCCCAATGATTTGCAATATCTGAAAAGCTTTTCTCCATCCCCATTACAGCATACTTGCTGAAGTGTCCGGTATCAAAGGTTATTGTACTGTTCTGAGGGTTATATACGCCACCGGCATATTCCCATAGCTTCCTGGCTTCGTTATAGTGATATACTCCAAGCTTATTTCCATTTACACTGCCCATATCCCCCTGAGCAAGCTTTATCTTAAGCCTGAGCTTCCTTCCGAATTCCTTGAGCTCTATCGCCTCTTTATCCGTCTTTATTTCCGCTGTAAAATCATATACCTTTTCCCCAACCTTCACCAAGCCTGTTGTATTGCTGATAAGCTTCTGAGCTTCCACACCCTTTATCTCCCGGATCATTATATTCAGCTTGGCACTGCTGCTTAAATATTTGCCTGTTTCCTCCGTCAGCAAGGCCATAGGCGGAACGGTTATCTGTACATCCTCACCTGCAAAAACTACGCCCTTGCCGGATTTGTTCAGACTGTCCAAGGTTTTCATACTGATTTCTACAGCTTCGGTATTATTGGACTTTGTCATAGGAACTTCGATATTTACTCCTGCGGCCGTATTCTTAAGTGCATCCTGCAGCTTGCTGTCAGCAGAATCCTCCGGAACGCCGGGGGTATTTGAAGCAGTCGAGCTGCTGACACCAGGACTTCCGCCGCCACCGCCGCCACCGCCTCCGCTGCCGGAGCTGCTGCCTGAGCTAGTGCTTGAACTACTGCCGGAGCTGCTGCTGGCAGCTGTATTGCCCACTGCTATATTTGAATATTCAGATGCTTTTGATTGATCATCAACAGCTTTTACTCTGTAGCTGTAGGTTTTGCTTGTATCGATACCTGAATCGGTATAATTCCTGCTTTCAGGACTTGAGATAACCGAATATGCTCCGCTGTCTATTTTCCTCTCAACAACATAATTCTTAAAATCACCGGCTTCCCTTCCTGTCCAGGTCAATAAAACATTTGTACCGCTCTTTAGTGCCGATAAGTTGGTAGGCTTTGCCGGAGCAACTGATTTTAAAGCTTCATAGGCATTTGCCATTTTCCCTGTATAAGTCTTGCCATTTAAGCCGGATAATGGGGAACCATTATTCATAATAGCTGACTTCAACTGTACAACGGTGAGTTCAGGGTTTTTATCCAGCAGCAATGCTGAAAGCCCGGCAACATACGGAGCAGCCATGGAGGTACCGCTCATATAATCATAAAAGGCTCCCTGCTCTGCAGCATACAATAATAAGGCTGATGCCTTGCTGCCGGCCGGTTTCAAATGATCTCTCTCATACTGCGGGCCGCAAGGAATACTATAGCTTGCCGATTGGAAGCCTGCAGCAGATGTACCAATTATCTGTGTATTCCTGACATAATCAGATGCTGCAACCTCTAACCCCAGGTAGTCTCTGGCCAAAGTGCTCTCTTCAATTTCATAAAGAGCATCCTGTCCAAATAGTACCAGTCTTTTACCGGTATTCAGATACTGTATAAGGTTCGATTGGTCGTTATTTGTCAGGGTAGTTACCCAATTACCTATGCCGTTGTAGTTCCCAAAAGCCCTGCCGGTAAACCAGATTACCGCATCAAATGCCTTCATGTGGTCAAAGCTCGGCCCATCGGCAATATCAGATGCCACCTCCACAGTCTCTATATTTGTATAGTTCAAGTCTGTCAGAGCTGAGCTGTAAACCTCATATACATCTTCATAAACGGTCCTGTTGCCGTCATCATCAACAAGAAGTACCGGGGCTCCATTACCCACGCCGCTCAGAACTCTTGACAGCAAGTCCCTGGCGTCATCCTGGCCTTCAAGATCTTCAAGGCCAAAAGCTGCCGTAAAGGCTTTATAGCCGTTTTCCATGCCTATCATAGCAACTCCTTCTGCTACATCAGGTATGGTGCTGTATATATCAACTCCCGGTGCCCCTATATCTACAGAATTGACACCATAGTTGGAAAAGCCGGCCAGACTGCCCAGATTGTTCACCGCTGCCACCGTCAAGATATTATTACTGGGAAAGGAGCTTGGAGCGTACATTGTACTGTCAATATTTGCCCCATCATTACCCGCCGATGCTACAAACAGCATTCCTGACTGCTCGATCGCTTCCCGAAGCAAAATGTCCCCCGAGCTGCCTGTCGATACTCTCCCCCAGGAATTATTGGATATCTTTACTCCCATTTCCTTTGCGTAAGCTATGGCTTCTATTGCATCAGAGGTTTTTCCTCCATCAGGTCCCAGAAACTTAAGCGCCATTATCTTTACTCCCGGCGCCACTCCGATTACCCCTTCATTGTTGGCAGAAGCTGCGATTATGCCTGCAACATGGGTTCCATGTTCATCATGTATCTCACTGTCAAATACCGAATTGTCTTTCCCATGGAAATCCCAGCCATATATGTCATCTATGTATCCGTTGCCATCATCATCAATGCCATTGCCCGGTATCTCTCCAGGATTACGCCACATTCTTTCCGAAAGCTCGGGATGACTGATATCGATACCTGTATCTATTACTGCAACCACTATATCTTCAGAGCCCCGGGCAATGTCCCAGGCCTCCGGTGCATCTATATCAATATTTGCAGTTCCTTTAATCCCATTGACGGTCTGCCCTGTATTATTCAGTCCCCAAAGCTTGGTATAGTGTGAGTCATCAGGTATTGAATCCGCATAATAAACATAGTTGGGCTGTATATACTCAATAGTATCATTTTTAGTCAATTCCTTAAGAGCTTTGCTTGTATTCATCCCCTTTTTTACACTATACAACCCTGCGTTGACCGATTCATATGCCTTATTTTGTTTAAGCCCGTTTTCAGAAGCAAAGGACAGCTTTTTCGAGCTGCTTGTCCCATCTTTAAATTTGACCAGTAATTCTCCTTCAACGTAACTCGCCCTACCGGCTTTCCCTACGGCCTTACCCGGCATATCCCCATTATCAGCATAGCCGACGATACTGCCATTTATTAAAGAAAAAATCAGGGTAAATATTATCAGCATACTCACTGTCCTTCTTGTATATACCCTCACAATAACTACCTCCCAAGCAAATAAAATTAATAATATTCTACCATGGTTTACATAACTTTTCAATCAGATATAAAAAGATAACCCGTCAATGGACGGGCCCTTTTATATTCTGAACTTTTATTATTAATGTCCTCTTGAACGGAACCTTGTCATCCTGAGCACAGCCCTGTCATCCTGAGCGCAGCGAAGGATCTTAACCTGCCAGGAATACTTGAGAGTATTTGTTAAGGTCATGCTCACAAGTATAAGATTCTTCGCAAGCTCAGAATGACATAGGCAAGACGTTGAAAACTTTTTCATACACTAGTTTGTCTCTATCTCAAGCTCTTCGGTAATCAGCTTCTGATTATTGTAGTCCTTGATCCTTGACCTTCCGCCGGAGGTTATCTTTATAGTAAGCGTCTCTCCGTTATCCAGCTCATTCTTTAGAGAAATGGTAACGGATTTTTCATCATACTTCACTTCATCGCTGGAGCTCTTGTAGTAGCCCGCTCCTGAGAACTCAAAATCACTTGTGCTAAGGCCGCTGATATTAAGCTCCCTGCTGAACATCAAGGTTATCTTGTCATTATCCTCGTTAATGTAGGAAGCCACTACCTCAAGGTCTTCCGGATCATTATCCACACCGGAAAACTGCAGCTTCCTGTTTTCCGATGCTACAGTAAGACTCTGCATATCTGCAACAGAGCTGTTTATTGTAAGCTCATATTCGTGATCCGAGTCAAGAGCTGCATATCCTGAATTCAAATAAAGGGTCACAGTCTGCTTATCATCGGCAAGCTTAGCATTAGCTATTATAACATTTGATGAGCCGCTGCCCGATGATGTTCTCTTTATTGAGAAGGAGCTTGTTGATACACTCTTTATGGGTTCATTGAAGGCAAACTGCAATGTATAGGTGTCAACCACAGTTATATCAGTGTCTACATAAGGAGCTTCATTGTCATATGACAGCCCGTCAAATTCAATATAATTGTTAGATGAGCCTGTTCCTACATTTACTGCATTAAGACCTGCGGCATCCTTTACCCCGGTCCTCACATACAGCTTGTAAACACTATCGTAGAGCTTGGTGCTGCTGCTAAGGTACAATGTAACTTTGTCAGTGATCTCGGTGCTGCTCTTTACAGAAATATCACTAATATTAATACTGTTCTTTATATCGAACTGATTCTTTGTGATTCCCTTGACCGGCTCACTGAATGCAACCTCTACGGCAGTACTGTTCAAGGCAACGACACTTAAGACCTCAGGAGCAGTATTAGGTGTGCCTGTTCCTGCAAACATTTTGATATTTGCGCTGTTTTTACTGTTCAGCCTGTCTATCCCCGTCACTACCACCTCATATACGTTCCCGGACTTGAACAAATCGGGGTTTTTGGATGAGTCGGTCTCATACTGCACCCTTACATTCCTCTTATCGCCTACAAAATATATATAACTGGTCAATGATGCCGGCATGGTATGGCTGTACTCTTCAGGTACTCTCACCTTAACCCTCATGTCCTCCAGCTCATCTTCAGTCAATTCAGCACTGAATATCAGGTCTACCGTATTTACATTCACAGTCACTACTGTTTCCAGATTGAGTGTGCCGGTACTGCTACCGCTGCTGCTGCTTATGCCCACAAATTTCTTAGTGCAGACATTGCTGTCACTGCTTATAACTTCTCCAAAAATATCCTCAACATTTTCAACTGTTACCGAGTACATCTTTCCATTGCTGTGATTTGCAGTGAGTAAAGTAACAATCCTTCCTGTGGAATCCAGGGTTGCTTTGGCCGCATATCCAAGCTCTTTGTCCAGAACATAGTTGAAGTTGTCTTCGGCTGTTGACTTGTCCAATCTCTTATTAAAGGTAAGTATTATTTGATTGCCGTCGCTTTTTGCCGTGTATGCCAGTTTCCTTGTATCAGCCTGCATACCACCGAACTTTCCCGTATAAATGCTGATCATATTTCCCCATAAATCATATACCTGCATTACCGTTACAGTATAAAGCTCTCTCAATGTCTGACCCGATGTTATCAAGGTTACTACCTTGCCGCTGTCATCCAGGACTGCCTCTTTTACCGTCAACCCTTTGTCTATTACATAGTTGCTTGCATTCTCCGCTGATTCCCTGCTCACTTTCTTACTGAAGGTAATCAGGACTTCATTGTTTGAAACAGCCATGATAGTTGCTGTAGGCTTGGTGCTGTCCCCTACAAACCGGTAGTCCTTCCTGTACATGATATTCCCCCAGCTATCGGAAACATTTTGTACGGTCAGATTATATATGGTCCCTGACTGCTGCTCTGTTGTTGAAATTGTTACTGCTTTGCCCGTATCATCAAGCTTCGCATTTGTTACCGAAACACCATTGTCAATATAATAGTTGTCCATGCTTTCAGCAGTTATTTTATCCACTCTCTCATCAAAGGTTACTGTCAAGGTAGTACTATTTTCCGACCTGACAGATACAACCGATGGATTCCTCAAATCCTTCTGCGCACCATCAAAGGGCACCTTATATCTATCTATGCTGTTGCCCGCCGTATCACATACATTTTGTACAGTGAGCCTGTAAAAATCAGTAGATAACATATTTGTTGTCCTCAGCCGCACTGCCTTCCTGCTCTCAGTAAGCTCCGCACTCAGCACTGCCACATCGTTTTCCACCATATAATTGGAGAGGTTCTCCGCTGTTTCCCTGCTTACTTCCTCGCTAAAGGTAAGCAGTATCTCATTCCTTCCGGTTATCTCATGCTTGACTGTAGGTTTTGTCACATCCTTGGGCATAGCGACGAACTTTTTCTTATAGTTCTTCACTACCAGATTAGTAGTAGGGACAAGAGTATTTATCGTAAGCTCATAAGCTGAGAAAGGATTTGCTTCTGTAGTTATGATTGTGGCGGTTTTACCCTGTGATTCAACAGACAATATGGAAAGTCTTGAGCTGCCGCCTACTTGTGAAATATCCACATCTGCCTTCTGAAGCAGAATTGTCTGGTCGAACTCCAGCTCAATTCTATTATTGGACACCGCATCGAAGCTAATGATCTTTGCATCCTTCGTATCAAGAGTAAAGCCTGCTGCTACTGCCTTTTGTGAAGTAATTATGTCCTGTTCCACCATTACAGTAATCAGCTTCTTGTCGGAATTCTTGGGCTTTGTATTCAACGCACTGTAGATGCCTTTTGCAACAGCATCAACTGTAAAATTGCCAAGCTTTGATATGTCCTCAGCCTTCTTGACCAATCCAATGCTTTGTGCAAATTTCAAAGTATCTGCATATGTAAAATCTATATCCTGCTTATAGCCAAGTGTTTCCAGCATGACCTTGTAAAAGGCCTGTCCGTTGATTTTATCCGCAGGAGCGAAGGTTCCGTTCGGATATCCTCCCCAGCCCAAGTTCGGATGGCTTTTTGCATAAGCCATATAGTTCTTTGCCCAGCCTGAAGCAGAAGCATCCGAAAAATTATCATATCCCTCATACTCGGTAGCTTCACTGTAAAGCCCCTTTAACCTCAAAACTATAATAAATGCCTGAATTCTCGTAGGTGTTGTAGCCAGATATTCCGTTGTAACCCCCGAGGCATCTGCACCTATAAGAATGCCTAATTCCTTGCATGCCCCCGCTTCCGTGCCTATACTTGCGGCAAACAGATCCATGCTTCCCATTTGGGGCAGAATCATAACCAACGCCACCAGTAAAGCAATCACCTTTTTTCCCATGTTTCTCCTCCTTAGCTCAAACACATTATTTTCCCCTTAATATAGATTTTACAATAGGTTCGCGAATCTTGCAAACCTTAATTGCCAGACTATATAAATCGCACAAAGAAGATTACATGGAATAGCTGCGATTTATAACATCAATGAAAACGTTTCGCACTACTGAACTCTTATGTAATGGATTTAGTGCGAAACATATAGGTCAATATTACAAAATTGTAAAATTTGAAAATTAATGTCCACTGCTGAAACTTTTTCTAAATAAATTACGTATATATACATGAATAATCATATAGGAATTGGACGCAAAAATTTGGCTATTAGTTCCATTATGTAATTCCGGTACAGGGGGCGGTGGTTGATACTATTTGATTTTACGGCATTGTTGCTGTATAATAAGGTTAAACTTTAGCACAAAAGCCATACTGAACAAAGTGAAGGATTTATTCCCACAGGCATAAGATTCTTCGCAAACTCAGAATGACATAGGCAGTCCATACCACAATAAACGAAAGCACCCCGTCATACTGAGCGGAGCGAAGTATCTTAAGATCCTTCGGTCGTTCCTCCCTCAGGATGACACCATTAGCTTTCATAGCAATGGCATAAATAAGGCATGAAGATAATACAAATTGGATAAATCTAACCACAATTAGGAGGAAAAAAATGAAAAGGTATCTATTATTATTGCTTGTATTAGTAAACATCTTATCAATAACCACAGTCTCGGCGGACTCCGGTCAGATACGCAGGCTGACCCTGGAAGAGGCACAGAAAATGGCTCTTGCCAATAACTTGAAGTTTCAGCTTCAGGACAGCTATATCAGTGATGCGCTTCAGGATTACTATGATACACAGGATGCGAACGACAAAATGAGCAGTGTGCCGTCAAGCGGCTTTCTCAGCTACTTCAACAGGACAATAACCCCGGAAATATCACATGATAGTGCTGCAAACTCAGTAAGGCTGTCAAGATTTGAAAAGGAAGATATAAAGAGAGCTTCAGACTACAATGTAAAAGTGGCTTTTCTGAATATCAAAAAAGCTCAGCTGGTGCTGGAAAACAAAAAGAACAATACAAGCAGCAAATTAACAGATTTTGAAAGTGCAAAACTGAAAGCGGAGCTGGGATACATGACAAATGATGCACTTAAGGAATTTGAAAAGGCATATAACGACTCAAAGAAAGACCTGGATATAGCATTTGAGGATGTAAAGAACAAATTCCAGACCTTGAACAGATATCTGGGAAGAGCAATAGATGACTACAATCTAGAAATAGTATATGACCTGGACAAAATTGCCCTTGATGATGTAAGCCTGGACGCAATAAGAGAAGCTAATATCAAAAGCAATAAAAGCTTCTATACCTTGGAGCAGAATGTAACTCTTGCAAAAAGAAAATATGATCTGACAAAGGAACGATATGAGCATTTTGAAAAGCTTGGAGTTCAGAACTCCAAACAGGCAATGCTGGATGCATACAGCGATGCTGAGAGAGATTATGAAAATGCAAAAAGATCTTTCGAGGATGCAACAAAGGACCTTGATATATCCTTGAACTCAACCTACAATGCTTTAATAAACGCAAATGATGCTGCAAACCGGCTGGAACGTGATATAAATGACTTCAAAGATGAGCTCTCCAAGCTGAAGCTGAAATTTGACCTTGGGCTTATAGCAAAGAATGATTATGACAACCAGACAGTTGCTCTAAAGACCATGCAGAACAATCTCATCTCATTATTAGCTGATGTAGATATGCAATATACAAGCTTGATGCTGTATGTTGACGGTACTTCAACCAACTAACAAACGTAGGGGCGAACAGTGTTCGCCTCTTTTCTTATCCCCAATCATTCCACGGATTCCCGGCCGTGTCCTCAGTATTACCCGTTCCTTATTCAGTTTCTCCGATAGCAAAAACAGAATAAAGAGGTACTGATTTGATATTGTTTTCAAAACCAAAATTTTTCGAGCTTATTCTAATCATATATTTGGGCTTATACTTTTCATTATATGATACCAAACTTTTTGACCTGTTATGATTGGATGACTTAACTTCTATAGGTATAACTCCTCCATCCTTGATAATCAAGAAGTCTACCTCAGCAATACTTTTAGACTCCCAATACATAAGCTCCTTCCCATTTGCAGCTAAAGCGCAGGCAACATAATTCTCAGCTAAAGCCCCGGCATATTGGTTCATTCCGCCTGCAGCAAAAGACTGAAGAGAAATACCTGTCCTGGAAGATAAAAGTCCAATATCATTCATATAAAGCTTAAAACCGGATAAATCTTGATAAGCAACCGGTGGCATGTATCCATGCTCGCATTTGACGCATTTGAGAACAATGCCCGAGCTGATCAGCCAATCAATTGATTCTCCGTATAAAGATGCTCTAGCCCCAGTCTTAATCAGTTTGTACTGAAACTTCCTGTTATCCTTCGCCAGTTGAGCAGGTAAAGAATCATAGGCGCCTTTTATTTTCACACTTTCTGAACTGCCGGCATACTTAGCCATATCTGAAACATAGGAATTCAAAATCAGATTCTTAACTTCTTCTGCAGTAAAAGGAACTTCCTTTGTTAGTTGGGTTTTAACCACCGCCGGCATCCCTCCGGTCACCAGATAATCATAATACTCATTCAAAGCTTCCTTATGAAGTATTTCAGAAATAGCTGTGTTTTCAATAAAGTGAGCTCTAATCTCACTTACAAGCAAGTCCTTGCCTTTAGCCCATAAAAATTCCTCAAAATCCATGGGATACAAATGTTCAATTAATACCTTTCCAACCGGAAAAGAGAATTTACTTCTGTTTAATGCAACTCCAAGAAGACTTCCTGCAGCTATCACATGATACTCAGGTGTAATTTCTGCAAAATATTTGAGTGAAGTAAGCGCTCTCTCACAGGCTTGTATTTCATCAAAAAAAATCAGTGTTTCTGACCGTATGATTTTTTCATGATAATATCCTTCCAATACATTAATTATTTTCTCAGGAGAGATATTGCCGTCAAGATATGGAGAGATACCTACATCCAATTCAAAATTCACATAAATCATATTCTTATAGAACTCTCTTCCGAATTCCTTGATAGCATAGGTCTTGCCAACCTGTCTGGCTCCATAAACAAGCATAGGCATACGATCTGCAGCCTGACTTTTCCATCTTAATAATTTATCTGTAATTTTTCTTCTCATACATCTCACCTCCATAGCTATATATTATCACCAAAGTCAATTTAGATCAATAAAAATGTATATCATTACATTATTATGTGCATAATAATGTAATGATATACATTTGTCATTCTGAGTGCAGCGAAGAATCTTCCTCCCCAGCCATATCTCCAGTGGATTTCAGTGTCCTCAGTGTTACCCGTTCCTTAAAGCACATATGAAAGCTTAAGAAAAAGAAAAGGTTAATTAAATCTATGAATAGTACTTTTGAAACTTGCTCTTCGGCTTATCCGGCATAATCATTTTTATTTTTCCATCAGCAAGCAATGGACTAATATAGGTCTTAATAAAATAAGTTGGTGCTTCAAATCCAAATCTCTCTGCAAGTTCTTCCCTGGAACGTGGTGTAATGCAGTAATTTATAATCTCCTGTTCCATATCAGCATCTTTACTCTGGGCAGCTGCCTTTTTATAGAATATAACCTTAAACACTCCTCGTCTGTCAATAAATACCGGGAGCGGCATACCCGCCTTTTTAAGTTCTGTTATTACTGTGGGAATACCAGAGAAGCGATTTTCTGTATCAATCATAATTTCCAAGGCCCCTGCTATATAAGGATTTCTGGTATCCGCAGATGCCTTACCCAAATCGTCCACGGTTATTCTACCATACAGGCCCCCTGGATTTTCTAGTTCCAATCTATCCTCATACATTACCAGACGTACGGGGGAACGATCTGTATGCATACTGTAATCCCTGTGTAGGAGGGCGTTTATTATGACTTCCCTGACTGCCTTTATTGGATACTCCGGTTTATCCGCACGGGTTCCCTCTTCCGTTATTATGGTTTTCACTTTCATATTTCTTCGTACAAAAGCTAATGTACCTTCCAGCATCTGTGGTATGGTGCCTTCAATACGTTTGTTATCCACAAAGCGTTCACCATCATCACCAAGTTCCCCTATTTCTTTCCCTTGCACTACCATTGCAGTAACACTAAGCTGTGGAAAGAATTCCTGGGGATATTCGCTCAGCAGCATTAATCCTGCTAATGTGGGGAGATCCTCTTGACACATACCCTGAGTTTCCAGTATTCGTTCGTCCTCGAGATTCACCAGATTCTGTTTTTGCCTACGCAGCTTTATCAGATATTCCGTTACATTGTCCTTTGACAAGTTTCCTATTGTTGCTCTATCAACAGTACGAAGTTCATCATGTATTCTTCTTTTAAATGCCTCATAACTATATATTTCATATTCCGTCATAGGCTGCTTTTCGCATTTTTCAGAAGTAACCTTTTTCACTAATTGCAATAATTCTTCTTCCAGCACAGAATCACCTCCTTTTCACCCCCATTATACTAAGATTTTATATAAATATCAATATTTTATTCAAATATTTTTGCATTTTAGTGAAATTAATAATATTTTATTTAAATTTTATTTAAAATATTATAATTATTTCGCTAAAATCTTTTACATCTTTTCTCTTCAACGCATTCACTAAGAAAAAATCTTAAACACCCCATGGCTCAACATCATAATCAGCACTGCTGCTACCACATTCCCTAGCAGTATCGCCGGAAAAGCCCACTTAAACCGCATATCAAGCAAAGCCGCCGCCAAGCTTCCACTCCATACCCCTGTCCCGGGAAGTGGTATTGCTACGAATAGAAACAAGCCCCATGCACCGTACTTTTGAATTCTTCTACTGGTAGACATTGATCTATGAGTTAATTTGTGTATTAAATTTCTAAAGGTCTTAGTCTTCTTAAGATAATTAAAAACCGGTCTTATAGTAAACAGGATAAACGGCACCGGAATCGTACTGCCAATTAAGCTGATTATAGTTGCATGTACCGGAGAAAGTCCCAGTGAAATACCCACCGGAATTGCTCCTCTAAGTTCTATAATAGGTACTGCTGCTGTCAGCATAACTGTAAATTCTATTGAAAAGAAATTAAGTAGTTCTTTTATAAGAGTTTCCATTAACGTCCCCTTTGTTTAACTTTAATAATAAGCAAATACATACAAATTCCCACAGTAGCCCCAGCACTACAATTGATTTCATAACATAATACTGAGTAAGTTCTACAAAAGCAACAATCTCGTCACGGCATCTTGGTGTTTTACAAAACTCCAGCAAACTTTCCAAGGCCATCAATAGTAAGCTTGCCGTATAATCCCCCTACATTTATAATCTCCATACGGTCATTATATAAAATAATTCGTACTGGTGTTCCTTCGGTATGTATGACCCTTTCTCAATAAAACGGACACTCCAGAGTTAGAATATCTTCGTTTTTCTCACGTTTTCATAACCTGCAACTTCCCTCGTATTTATTCCACGTCCTCTTGACAATGAGTCTCTATCGGCATGCTTACTGGCATCAAGGTCGCCACCCATGATGAACAAGGAGTATGCCTCTGAAGTATGGTTGCTGCCTGGCATTAAAGCCTAACATGCCGGATACTCATTATCAAGAGGCTTTCGCGGCATAAACGCTCTATAGCACTCCAGGCTACTTTGAGCTCTTCGTAATACTTTCTCAGGAATGCTGCTGGTGTAAGATTGCCAAGTGCTGCATGCCTTCTTTTCCGATTATAGAAGTATTCTATGTACCAAAAAATATCTTTCCTTGCCTCATCAAGATCTTTGTAAATCCTGTGATGAAGCCTTTCCGACTTGATCGTGCTGAAAAAAGTCTCTGCACATGCATTGTCCCAGCAATTTCCCTTCCTGCTTACACCTCGAAACCCCGCAACCTCAAATCTAGCTTCGCTAGATTTGCATGCTCTGCTTCATCAGCTCCAGGGCGGCTTCAGGGAATCTTTTTGAAAGCACCCCCAAGGAGGCCATTATATAGTGGTTATCAATCAATATACGTGCATCCTTTCCCGGGTACAGCTCCGTTCCCTTGCTGTGCAGCCCTACCGCCTTCAGTATTTCAATCCGGTCCGGGAGTCTTGTCAACGCTCCTCCGGTTCCAATAATATATTTGATATTTGTAAGATCCTTTCCTTCTGCAACTGTTTTCTTGCCGGTAGGACCATAAAGGTGTCTGAGCCTGCCTGCATGACGCTCCAGGGATGTAAGCACAGCCTCTTTTGTCAGTCTTTCAATAAACTGCTTTTCCCTGTCAGTTTCCGGAATCGGTTTTGCATTTTTTATAAGCTCTTCAGCATCCTCAAACTCTTTCTTAAGGTTTTCCAGGCCTATTTTCTCAACTATATGGGTAAGATTCACATATACTCCCAGATCACCCTCAACAGTTCTTTTTGCTGCAGGCTCAGGGCTTATCAGCATAAGATTTATCTCTTCAGAGCCCTCAGTAACAGAATGCACATCCGTTGTCGCTCCTCCAACATCAAATACTACAAGGTCTCCCAGGTGTTCCTTCAGATGTTTTGCTGCTTCCATTACCGCTCCAGGTGTAGGAATAATAGGCCCCCTAACCATGTCCCTGACAGTACTCATCCCCGGTGCATGTATGATATGCTCTTCAAAAACCTCCTGAATGACCTTC
>LOES01000125.1 GCA_001515955.1 Clostridia bacterium BRH_c25
CAATTCAAAATGTTAATAATGCACTTCATTGATGTTGTGCCCTGCGGCTATAACCGAATGCTATTACAGGGCACATTCTGTAAATGATTTAGTGCGAAATATATAGGAGGTAAGTAATATGTTGGAAAAAACCGGTATAGCGACTCCTGAGAATTTAGCCGACATTACTCCTTCAGCGGAAAGAATGGCTAAAGGACCGGTAGCAGTGATAGAATGCTTCCAGCGAATACCCTGCAATCCATGCCAAACCGCTTGTAAAAGGGGTGCAATAAAAGAATTTGAAGATATTAATGACATACCTGGTATTGACCACGAAAAATGCAATGGCTGCGGAATGTGTGTAAGCAATTGCCCCGGACTTTCTATTTTTATAATAGATGAAACTTATTCAGATAAAGAAGCATTAGTTAAGGTTCCCTATGAATTTCTGCCACTTCCTGCAGAAGGAAGCTTTGTCACAGGTCTGGACAGGGAGGGAAAACCCGTATGCAGGGCAAAGGTTGCAAAGGTGCTGAATACAAAGGTCCAGGACAGAACCCCCGTAGTATCTCTGGTGGTTCCAAAGGAGCTTTCTATGACGGTAAGGTGTTTCAGTATAGAAGACTTCTATAGCGACAACACCATTGTCTGCCGATGTGAAGAAATAACTCTCGGAGAAATAAGAGAATTAATAAGAAAAGGCTATCAGAGCCTGGACGAAATAAAGAGAATATCCAGAGCAGGAATGGGCCCTTGTCAGGGCAGAACCTGCAGGCAGCTTATCATGCAGGAGCTTGCTTCCTCTACAGGCCGGAAAATGTCTGAGCTCAGGATGTCTACCTTCAGGCCGCCGGCAAAACCAATAAAGCTTGGAGCTTTAGTTGGAGGTGAAGATAATGAATAAAACTGCAAGTGTTGTCATCATAGGAGGTGGCATATCCGGCTGCGCAATAGCCTATAACCTGGCAAAGAAGGGTGTCCGTGATATAGTTGTAATTGAGAAATCCTTCTTAAGCAGCGGCTCTACCGGGAGATGCGGCGCAGGAGTGCGTATGCAGTGGGGTACTGAGATGAACTGCCGTTTGGCTAAATACAGTATAGAATATTACGAAAAGGCCAACGAGGTATTGGAGTACGAATTTGATATAGATTTCAAGCAGAGCGGCTATCTTATAGTAGCTGCAACAGAAAAGGAGGATGTCCAGTTCAGGAAGAATGTGGAGCTTCAGAACAGCCTGGGTATCCCTTCAGTTTATCTGACTCCAAAGGAAGCAAAAGAGATTATTCCTTATATGGATGAGACAAAAATAATAAGCGCAACATTCTGTCCCAAGGACGGCCACCTGAATCCCTTCCATACTACCCAGGCCTTTGCCAATGCTGCAAAACGCCTCGGTGTGGAAATAATGACTTATACGACTGTTAACGGAATAAAGGTAGAGCATGGCAGGGTTGTCGGTGTCGAAACCGATAAAGGCTTCATCTCCACTCCGGTTGTAGTAAATGCAGCAGGAGGACATTCCAAACAAATAGGTGACATGGTCGGTGTAGATATCCCGGTATATCCCGAAAGGCATCAGATACTTGTTACCGAGCCTGTTGCTCCTTTACAGGGGCCAATGTATATGGGCTTTGCTCTGAACATATACTGCCAGCAGTCTCCTGAGGGAAGCTTCATAATGGGAAGAGGAGATGAAAACGAGCCCAGGGACGGCAGAATAAACTCCAGCTGGCATTTCCTTGAGGAAATGGCCAAATCCTGCACCTCGCTGCTTCCGCTTCTTAGTAAGCTAAACATTGTACGCCAATGGGCAGGTCTGTACTGTATGTCCCCCGACCGTCAGCCCATATACGGACCGGTGAAGGAGTTGGAAGGCTTTTACCTTGCTACCGGTTTCAGCGGCCATGGCTTTATGTTTGGTCCCGTTACCGGAGTGGTCATAGCCGAGTCGATACTTGGAGAGACTCCTACAATACCTATCCATATGCTGGATAAGGACAGATTCAAGCGGGGAGAACTCTTGCTGGAGCCCTCTGTAGTATAGCAGCTTTAGACAATTATTAAGTTTTCCATTATTGTTGATTATTTGATATACTATAGATAAACGAAAGTTTTAATCCTAATGTTTTGTGGAGGTTATATAATTATGAAGGTTTTGGGTAAAAATCCTGAGCTGTGTATACAGTGCCATGCCTGCGAGAGTACCTGCTCCAATACATGGTTCAAAGAAGACAATGCTCTTAAGTCTTGTATACGAATTAGTGAAAATGCAGATGGCAGTGCTGCTATCACTTCCTGCACCCAATGCGGGGAATGTATAGATATCTGTCCGGTTGAAGCCATTACCAGAGATAAGAACGGTATTGTAAGAATAAACAAAAGTATATGTGTGGGCTGCTTTATGTGTGTCGGCTACTGTCCCGAATTGGCAATGTTTATGCACGAAGAGTATCTTGAGCCCTTCAAATGCATCGCATGCGGCCAATGCGCCAAAAACTGTCCGACCGATGCCATATTTATATGAGAAGCTTTTATTTGAATTATTAACGAAAAGGAAGCTTCTCATGAAACTCGTTTACGGGGCATGACAAATTAATGTGGAATATATGCCCCTACTCGTTATAGTGCAGGAATAATGCAAAAGGAGGTAGATTCAATGAATATAGAAAAATTGAAATCAGCTCACAGACTGCTTTGTGAATACAACTACGAGCTGAAAAGAATAGAAAAAGGTTACACCAACAGGACATTATATATAAACCTCAGCGATAATGAAGTCAAAGAGAAGCCTGTAACACAGCTTATGAAGGAAAAGTTCACAGGAGGCAAGGGTTTTGGCTTGTATTATCTTTGGAATGCAGTATCAGAGAAAACAAAATGGAATGACCCGGAAAACGAGATAGTTATTGCTACCGGTCCGTTAGGCGGAATTACACAGTATCCCGGTTCCGGAAAATCTCTTGTTGTAAGTCTTTCGCCACTTACAGACATGCCTATTGACAGCAATGTGGGAGGATACTTCGGCCCGCTTCTTAAGTTCTCAGGCTTTGATGCCCTTGAGCTTCAAGGTAAGTCAGACAAGGATGTAATTGTATTCATAGATGGAAACAAGGGTATAGTAAGAATTGAGGAAGCTCCTCTTGAGGCAGTTGACAGCCATGTGCTCGGTGAACAGCTTACTGAAATGTATGCTGAAAACGAAGAAGACAAGAGAAATATTTCTGTTGTTTCTGCAGGTACCGCAGCAGAACACGCCTATATAGGACTTTTAAACTTTACCTTCTATGATGTAAGGCGAAAGGCAGCAAGATTGAAGCAAGCCGGAAGAGGCGGTATAGGGACAGTATTCAGGGATAAGAGAATAAAAGCTCTGGTGGTTCGCTTCCAAGGCGTTAAAGGCAATCTCAATCATCCTGCCGATCAAGGCACCTTAAACAGAACGGGCATAAAGTTCCACAAGGAAATGCACGATCTTGACGACAAGCAGAACAGGATGAGACAGGTAGGCACGGCAAATATAATTGAGGTAATGGACCAGTATGACCTGCTCCCAACTCATAACTATAAATTTGGCTCCCATAAGGATACCTTTAAGATTTCTTCAAAGGTTTTTAAGGATAAAATCACACAGGGTATGGCTGATGGCTGCTGGTACGGCTGCAGTATGTCCTGTGCCAAGGCGGTAGACAATTTTATGCTTAAGACGGGTCCTTACAAAGGACAGAAGGTCATAGTCGACGGTCCTGAATATGAGAACGCCGCTGGACTCGGCTCCAACTGTGGAATATTTGATCCCGACGCAGTACTTGAACTAAATTTCTACTGTGATACTTATGCTATAGACACCATATCCTTTGGTACAATGACTGCCTTCATCATGGAATGCTATGAAAACGGAATACTCAACAAGGAAAGAACCGGAGGCCTTGAATTGAACTTTGGCAATGCAGATGCTGCTTTGGAGCTTATACACCGTATAGCCAGAGGAGAAGGCTTCGGCAAGATCGCCGGACTGGGCGTAAAAAGAATGAAAGAAATCTTTATAAGGGATTTCAATGCAGACCCGGATTTTGTAAATGATATAGGTATGGAGCAAAAAGGCCTTGAGTTTTCAGAGTATATGCCCAAGGAATCTCTTGCGCAGCAAGGGGGCTACGGACTCACAAACAAGGGACCGCAGCACGATGAAGCATGGCTGATATTCATGGATATGGTAAACAATCAGATTCCCACCTTTGAGAATAAAGCTGAAGCATTGCATTACTTCCCGATGTTCAGAACATGGTTTGGCCTGAACGGCCTTTGCAAGCTTCCGTGGAATGACGTAACCCCTGCAAACAATAAATACACCGAGGAGCCTGCAAAAATTCCCGAGCATGTGCAGAATTACGTCGACATATTCAATGCAGTGACAGGAAGGAATATTGATAAGCATGAGCTTGTAACCCAATCGGAAAGAGTATACAACTTCCAGAGAATATTCAACATCAGAATGGGTAAAGGTAAGAGAGTAAACGACAAAATACCTTACAGAGCCATGGGGCCTGTTACTGTGGAGGAATATGAATCAAGGCAGGAAAGATATGATGGCCAGCTTAAGGAGCTTCTTGGATACGATCCCACAGGAAAGAGCACAGAGGAAAAGATTAAGGTAATGAGGAAATACAGAGAAGACCAGTATGAGAAGCTTACAGATGCTGTCTACAGTAGAAGGGGCTGGGCAATGGACGGGGTACCGACCCTTGAAAAACTCAAAGAGCTTGGAATGGATCTTCCTGAAGTAGTTGAGGTTGTGAGCAAGCATATCTAAAGTGCAAGGTGGTGCGGCATGATACATGTAAACGGTAAGGAATTTCAATGGGAGGAAGGCATGACAGTTGCCGGGCTTCTAAGAAGAAAAACCTATACTTATCATAAAATTGTAGTAAAAATCAATGATGTGGTAATACCTAATGAACAATTTGAAACCACAGCTGTACATGACGGTGATGATGTAAAAGCAATTCACCTTTTAGCAGGTGGATGAAAATTCGGAGGCCAAAAGCCTCCGAATTTTTTATCATATATCTTCCAATATTATATCTTCATATTTCAGCAGTCCAAGCTGACTCAGTCTTATTCCTGCGATATTATTCTTGAAAGCAATGCCTGATTGTGGATGATATAAGAAAATCCATGGCGCATCATCAACTATAGTATGCTGAATACTCTTATACATTTCTGTCCTTTTCTCCGGATTAACGATTTCCTTTGCTTTGTTCATGTTCATTGTCACAAATTCGTTCTTATAGCTGGAAAAGTTCGTCATGCTCTCTGAGTTGAAAAGAGGCTGGAGGAAATTATCAGGGTCTCCGGTGTCTCCAATCCAGCGGCTTACGTAAATATCGCACTGCTCAATACACTCCGGATTCAAATACTGGGATGATTTCACTCTGATAAGCTCACATTCTATACCTATTTCCTTGAAGTCATTTATTATATATTCTGTCAGAGGATTGTAAATAGAAGTGTCCTCTGCTTCTCTTGCCAATATCTTAAGCTTTTTCATATCCCTGCTCAGTCCATTCTTTTGCAGTATCTCCCGGGCAGATCTCAGGTTATATTCATATCCTCTATCCTTTGTGTTTTCTACCATACTTGGAGGAAATGGACCTTTAGCCTCTATCCCCAGTCCGCCTAAAAGCTCATTGATAATCCTTTTTTTGTTGATTGCCATATTCAGAGCCTTTCTGACTTCCTTGTTCTGGACATAGGTCGAATGAGCCAAAAGGTTGAAGCCGGCATAGTAAGTTCCAATAATGCTTTTAGTTTTTACGGTAATACCTGGTGCATCCTTCACCTTATTAACAATGTCTTTCTTATCAGCTATTATAAAGTCGTACCCGCTGCTTTTGAGCTCTTCTGCTGCATTCATATCATTGAACTTTACAATTATTTTTTTTATATAAGGTTCTCCATTGTAAAAGTCCTTAAAAGCTTCAAGTGTAGCTCCGGAAGGCTGAACATCTACAAGCTTGTATGGACCACAGCCCGAAACATCTCCTTTTTCAATGTCTTCTACCGGCAGTATGGCTGTACAGAACTGTCCCAGGTTTAGAAGAAAACCGGAGTATGGCATTGTAAGACTTATGGATATGCGGTACTTGTCAAGTACTCTTACACCTCTTACTGCTTCTTCTCTTCCGGTATTGTATTCCTCTGCTCCGTCGACGCACATAAGCGCCCAGCTGTTCGGAGAATTGAGCTTTGGACTCAGAACCCTTTCAAAGGAATACTTGACATCCTCTGCGGTAATTTCCCTGCCATTGTGAAATTTTGCTCCCCTTCTAAGCTGGAATACCCAAGTCAAATCATCATCCTCCAGGTACCAATTCTTTGCGATACCAGGGATTATTTGTCCGGAAGAACTTATAGTAAGAAGTCCGCTATTGACATTGGACATAATATGGCTTCCGACATACTCAAAGGACATATGCGGATCATAAGTCTGTAAAGAGCTTGGGATACAAGTTGTCACTACGGAGTCAAAAGCATCCGGACCTGCTATTTCATGAATCAACTTACCAGTAGCACTCTTCAGGTCTGATGAGGTATTTTGAAGAGATTCCAGAGATGTCCTTGTAAACTGTGTATACAGTGATGCTTGCTCAACAGTCGTGATCAACTTTTCAAAGGTTCTGCTCATTTCATGAGTGGAATTAACCACAGTCTCAAGATTAGCTGTCTGCTTTGTTATAGCGGTGTTTATCTCATCAGATACACTGCTGCTGTTGTCCACTGCTTTGATGATAGTATTGAACACCTCCATGGTATTCTTTGATATGTCAGTGCCTTCCTTAACCTTGTCAATGGTTTTGTCCATCGAATCAACGGCAGTCACAATACTATCATTTATTTCATTTATTGTGTTATTAATATATGCTATTGATTCAACACTTCTTTGAGCCAGCTTTTTGACTTCCTGTGCAACCACAGCAAATCCTCTGCCCGTTTCTCCTGCTCTTGCAGCTTCAATAGAAGCGTTTAAAGAAAGCAAATTTGTGCTGTCGGCAATATCCTTTATGACATTAAGCATCTCATTGATATGAGCTGCCTTGCTGCTCAGCATATTAACCACTTCTTTTGATTCAAGAACGGATGATTCAATATCATTCATTGCTCTTATGGAATTATCAACAACACTGCTTCCCTGTCTTGCTATATTCATCGTTTGCTCTGATATCTGCTTTGCATTTTCAGTATTGGCAAATACTTCTTCTGCGAGAGCGGAATAGCTGCTGATTTCATCTACTACCCTCTGAATAGAATCCATCTGAATTTCCACATAATTTGAAATATTTCCCGTAACATTTATTAAACTGTCAACTACCAGGCCAGCCGCCCCTATCTTATTATCTATTCTGTCTATAATGCATCGCTGATTATTTTTCTGTAGAGCTATCTTCTCACCCTTTACACTCCCCAAAACCAAATCAGCTTTTGCAGTAGAGGTCTTAGTGTCTATATTTTCGTGCTTATTCTTTTTCATTAGCTTTAGATTAAACATTTACTGGCCTCCTTAAATATACTGAATTTATGATTTTTATTCGACAACAATTACCATTTACCCTCTATTTATACATATTTTTAATGATTATCTGTTGTATTCAAATAAAAACCCGGAGGCACCAGACCTCCGAGTTTTTGTTGTTATATGATTCTTACCTGCTTAAGCACTTATCTTCTTGCCCTTGGACTTGCTTCCGAAGAATGTATTTATTGTGGTTGCAATCAATACTATTGCCAATACAAAGAGGACTGCGGCTATAACTCCAATGATAAGATTACCGCTTGCGAAGTTGTTTCTGCAGACTAATACAAGTGCTGTAAGTGTTACTGCAAACATAAACACCATCGGTATTACAGTCATAAGGTTCTTCTTGCCGGACTTGGCCAGCCATGCCGATACTGCAAGGAGTGATAAACCTGCAAGCAGCTGATTGGCAGAACCGAATATCGGCCATATCTTCGTATATCCGTATGAAAGCAGTAATGCAGACAAACCTACAGTTATTGCAGTTGATACATACATATTACTCAGAGGTGATTTTGTCCCGTCCGCTTTGGTGGTCATTTCCTGGAATATATAGCGGCCTAATCTTGTTGCTGTGTCAAGACTTGTGAGAGCAAATGCAGAGAAGGCAAGTATTACGAATACCGTTCCGACAGAGACCGGAATCCCGAAATTGCTCATGAAGTCTGCAACACCACCTGCGAATATCTGAGCCGGAGTTCCCTTTGCTCCTACTATATAACTTACGGAAATAAGAGCTATAATAGCTAAAACACCTTCAATAAGCATTGCGCCATAGCCTACCAGCTTTGTATCCTTTTCATTGTCCAGCTGCTTTGAGCTTGTGCCGGAACCAACCAGAGAATGGAAGCCGGATATTGCTCCACAGGCTACTGTAACAAACAGCATGGGGAAGAGGTACTGGGCTTTGATGCCCTCGCCAACCGTGAAGCCTACAGATGCAGGTATAGCCATTACAGGTCTTACTATCAGGACACCTATTACTGCTCCTGCAAGCATTGCATACAGCAGGAAGGAGCACAGATAGTCTCTGGGCTGCAGCAACAGCCAAACAGGCAATGTGGATGCTGCGAAGATATATATGATAAGTATTACGTCCCATGCCAGTTTTGAAAGCTTAAGCACCGGGAACTGATAACCTATCCATATGCAGAAGAACAACAGTGCCACACCGGCTACTGAAGATACAGTGAGGCTTGCTCCCTTTCTGTAAACAAAGAAACCGAAGGCCATTGCCAGCATAATAAACAGTATCGATGCAGTGCCGGCCCGTGCTCCGGAAAGTACCTCGGGCTTTGCAGGATCAAAGGCGAAAGTGCTTGCACAAATGTCTGTAAAAGCTGCAACAACCAGTATTAGTGTAAGATAGGCAAAGATGTTGAAGAGCTTCTTGCCATTTTCGCCGATGTTTATTCTTATTATTTCCCCTATGGACTTTCCTTCATGTCTGACTGATGCCAGAAGTGAACCCCAGTCATGTACACCACCCACAAATATACTTCCGATTACAATCCACAGGTATACCGGCAGCCATCCGAATATTGCAGCCGCTATAGGACCTGTAATAGGGCCGGCGCCGGCTATGGATGAAAAATGATGCCCTAAAAGTACTTTTGCGTTTGCGGGACAATAGTCAATATCGTCCCTCATTGTGTGGGCGGGAGTCTTTTTTTTGGGGTCAATACCCCAATGCTTTGCCAGGTAACCACCATAGGTTACATAGGCAACTAGAAACAGTACAATGCCTAACAATAATAAAGTCAATGAGTTCATTTGATAACCCCCTTTTTATTTAAAGGTGTAAGCTGATACACCTTTTTTACCCGCTTACCCGCTTTGTTGGTTATAATCTCATTGTTATTCAGGTCAACGCATATGAATCTTACATCACACCATCCTCTTAAGTAGAACAGGTATGCCTTGCTGCAGCTATATTTTCTTACTGCTTTTTTCGCATTATCATCTATACTGTTTCCAATGATTACTCCTGTAACATATGTGCTCATATGGTCCTTTCCCGGTTCAATGCATTCATGCGCTATTCTCTTTAAAAACCCTCCATAAGCGGCTATCTTTTCTTCAGTGACAGTATCAAACCTCTTAACATAGCAGTACTCATAGTTCTCATACCTGTCAACAACATCATTTTTTGTTATAAAGGTCCGTCCGCTGATATTGCAGAACCTTGCATGAATATCTATTGCTTCTTCGAAAAGTGTAATATCCTTTTCAATATTAAAATGCCTTTCATATTTCCTTTGCAGATTCTCCAGATACTCATCTTGTGTCATATTATCTCCTCCGCGCTGTTTTTATTTACAATTATGTCATATTATGTTTATATTTACATATTATTCTATATATAATTTATTATAGCACAGGTATACCGTATCATTAAGTTTTGTTAAATATATAACAAACAAATGCTTGTAAACTTTATTCATTAGATATAAAATCTTAATGTATGACAATTAGTATTTTCTGGATATGTATTGGAGGGTTATATGCGCACTTTTGTCTATTTGAAAGAATTTTTCATACAAAATAAATGGAAGTATATCTGGGGTGTTATTGTACTTGTTATGGTAGATGCCTTACAGCTAATCACACCTAAGATTATCGGACGGATTATCGACAACCTGGGGGATGGCACCCTTTCAATGAGAGACATTTATTTTTATATAGGAGCCATTATTCTTATAGCAACGCTTATAGCTGCCTGCAGGTTCACGTGGAGAATACTCGTACTGGGTTCTTCAAGAAGCCTTGAGTATTGGCTCAGAAATAAGCTCTTCTCCCATTTGGAGCTTATGGCACCTACCTTTTTCAATAATCATAAAACAGGAGACCTTATGGCTCACGCCACCAACGATATAAATGCCGTAAGAATGGCCTTCGGTCACGGAATTGTCATGATAACCGATGCTGTATTCCTTACTTCTGCAACAATAATAATTATGGTCGCAACTATTGATCTTCGGCTAACAGCAGCTGCCTTGCTGCCTCTTCCGGTAATAGCCGCTCTTATGATCTTCTTTGGGAAGATGGTTCAAAGCAGATTCAAGAATGTTCAGGAAGCTTTTTCAGGGCTTACGGACAGAGTGCAGGAGAGCATTTCCGGCATTCGTGTTGTAAAGTCCTTTGTCCAGGAGGATAGTGAAATAAAAAAGTTCTCTGTCTTCAATGACGGTTATGTGAAAAGAAATATGGAGCTTATAAAGGTCTGGGGGCTTATGTTCCCTTCGGTAGCCTTCATTGGTTCCCTCAGCTTCCTCCTGGCTCTTTACTATGGGGGCTTGCTGGTAATTGACGATGAGCTGTCCCTGGGTCAGTTCGTATCTTTTATTGCATATCTTGGGCTGCTAACCTGGCCTATGATGGCTCTTGGGTGGGTTATAAACATACTTCAGAGAGGTACTGCCTCGATGAAAAGAATCAATGAAATACTGGATACTGCTCCTGAAATATTCGACAGGGAAAATGTCATGGATATTCAAGATTACATTCCTTCCATCGAGTTCAAGAACCTTAACTTCACATATCCCGGTGCAGCTTACCCGGCTCTATCAGGAATCAACCTAAGCATAAAAGAAGGCCGGACACTTGCCATTGTCGGCAAAACAGGCAGCGGCAAAACCACCCTGGCCAATCTGATCATGAGACTTTATAACACAAATAGTGGAGAACTTCTTATAGGCGGTCTGGATATTAATGATATACCTCTTAGGGAGCTGCGTAAAAATATAGGGTATGTCCCACAGGATAATTTCCTTTTCTCTGCTTCAATAAAAGATAACATAGCTTTCTCCGATACTTCCATGGGTATGGAGCGAATTTTTGCAGCAGCAAAAACAGCACAGGTTTATGATAGTATCATGGATTTTCCTGAGAAATTCGATACCATCCTGGGTGAAAGAGGTGTGACCTTGTCCGGAGGACAAAAGCAAAGGGTTTCCATAGCAAGGTCTATAGCAAAGGATCCAAAAATAATAATACTTGATGATTCCTTATCTGCAGTAGATACAAAAACTGAAGAACAGATCCTTGCAGGCCTAAAACAGGTAATGAAGAGTAAAACTGCTGTTGTCATAGCCCATAGGATATCTACAATAAAGGATGCCGATGAAATAATAGTACTTGATGAAGGCAGAATTATTGAACAGGGTACTCATGAAGGGCTGCTTGGAATGAAGGGACTCTATAACAGTATATATGAAAAGCAGCTGCTCGAAGAGAAACTCGAGCAGGAAGCGTAGAGGTGCGGAAATGAATAATAATTTCAAAGAAGAAGAAGCTCTGGGAAAGGCTTTTGATATCAAGCTCATGAAACGGTTGCTCAAATATACAAAGCCTTATTGGTGGATGCTGGTTCTTTGTATTTTACTGCTGACCCTTATTACTGCTGCAGACCTTGCAAGGCCTTATCTGATAAAGATGGCAATTGATGACCATATCTCTGCCTATAACTCACCAATGGCCGTCTTTGACAAGGAGCCCGGATATCCCAGTGTCAAATACAAGGACAAATATTATATTAGGGAGAGCTTACTTGCCGATGGATATGAGACGGCTGAAAGACATCAGATAGTAAAAATCGGAAAGAGCAACTACCTTATAAATGGAACCTTTTCCAATACCTCTATGTCGGAATTAACAGTAAAAAAGGAAGGGGAAAGGTATGCAGTCTCTTCCTCTGAAAACAGCTTTTACGGAGAGCTGTTGTCCGCGGAAGAGTATAAATCCTTTCGGAATCAAGATAGGACAGGCATAAAAAGAATATCAATCATATTTCTGCTTACCATTTTGAGCAGCTTTCTCCTTAATTACATACAGGTTTATATATTGAACTATACCGGACAGAAAATTATATACAACATGCGTCAGGAGCTTTTTGCACATATTCAGAAGCTGTCCCTCTCCTTCTTTGACAGGAATCCGGTTGGGAGGCTGGTGACAAGGGTAACAAATGATATGGAAAATCTGAATGAGATGTACACCGCTGTGCTTGTAAACCTCTTCAAGGATGTGCTTATGCTCTGCGGTATAATCATCATAATGCTTAAAATGAATACACAGCTGGCACTGGTAAGCTTCACTATTCTTCCTTTAATAATAGTTTCTGCTGCAATATTCAGGCTCCATGCAAGAAATGCATACCGTCAGACACGGGTTAAGCTTGCCAAAATAAATGCCGATCTAAGTGAAAATATATCCGGAATGCGTATTATACAGATTTTCAACAGAGAGAATTATAAATATAAAGAATTTAAGGGTATCAATAAGGAATACCGGGAGGCAAGCATGCGGGAGCTGCTTGTGTTTGCCATATTCAGACCTTCCATGGATCTTATATATTCCCTGGCATTATCCTTACTGATTTGGTACGGCGGCGCAAGGATGCTTTCCGGAGTACTCCCCTTCGGAGTGCTGTTCGCATTTATAAACTATATTGAACAGTTTTTCCAGCCGATTAACGATCTGACTGAAAAGTTCAATATCCTTCAAGCAGCAATGGCATCATCAGAAAGAATATTCCTTCTCCTTGATGAGAAGGAAACTCTTGAAAATCCTGCTGCTCCTGTTGAGCTTGGAAGGATAAAAGGGAATATTGAGTTTAAGAATGTATGGTTTGCTTATGAAGGAGAAAACTGGGTGCTGAGGGATGTGAGCTTCAAAATACGTGCAGGAGAGACAGCTGCCTTTGTAGGAGCAACCGGAGCAGGAAAAACCTCAATAATCAGTCTTATTGGCAGGTTATATGACATACAGAAGGGTGAAATACTTATTGACGGAAAGAATATCAAGGAAATAGACAAGTATGAGTTAAGATCACAGATTGGAACTGTACTTCAGGATGTTTTTCTCTTCTCTGGAGATATTAAGTCGAACATACGGCTTAATGAGGAGGATATTGACGATAATACTATTAAACAGACCTCAAGCTTTGTTAATGCAGATAAGTTCATAGAAAAGCTGCCAAAGGGCTATGATGAGGAGGTCAAGGAAAGGGGAGCCACCTTTTCCGCCGGTCAAAGACAGCTTCTGGCCTTTGCAAGGGCTCTGGCCTTTGACCCTTCGGTACTGGTGCTGGATGAAGCAACCTCCAATATAGATACTGAGACAGAAATACTAATCCAGGACGCGATAAAAAAGGTTATCAAGAATAGGACTACCATAGTCATAGCTCACAGGCTTTCAACCATACAGCATGCAAATAATATAATGGTGATGCATAAGGGGAAAATCAGGGAAATGGGCACTCACCAGGAGCTTTTGGATAGGAAAGGTATGTACTATGACCTGTACCTGTTGCAATATAAGGAATAAGCGGCAAGAGCCGCCGTTTAAGCGGCGGCTCTCGTTTTTATCCTATGGTATAAAAGACTAATCAGCAGGCATAATGCAGTTATATAGCCTGCTGCAATAACCAGTACATCCAGTATGCTTATACCGGCAAGTATAAAGGAGAACAATCCGAAAAAGCCAATGGCATAGAGATTATGCACCAGGGATATGACGGAATGTACTGTTGAACGGCCCTGCTCCTCGATTTTCTGCTGGACGTAATTCTCCTGCATTACATATGCTACCGACATCAGGAGATAAAATAGTCCATACAAAGGCATGAGGGCAATACTTCCAAACCATCCTGACAAGCCTAAAAGAACTCCGGCAATAATACAGACCAAGCCTATTCCATAGAAGCTATCCTTTATTCCAAAGCGTACCAGCTTATGTTTGATACGATAGGCTATCCTGTTACCAAAGGCTTCAAGCAAATAGCGCACACTCGTCCATATACCGACAAGTCCCAGATTCAGGCCGAATCTGTCTGCGATCAGCGAATCATACTCGTCAAGTATTCCAGCAACACCTATAACCGTTACAAACATGGCAATGACCGTAAACAGAAGCTTATTGCCAGTACAAAGCTTAATTGCATCCTTTAATGTAGTTATACCTTGCCTTAAAGGTTCGATATATTTTCTCCTGCTCTTACCGGCATAAAAATTGACTTCATGGAACCTTAACACAATAAGTGTGCTAACCGCCATAAAGAATACAGATACGGCAAGCACAAGCTTCATACCCAGCCCCATGGCCAGGAATCCACCTGATAAACAGGACAGTGCAACGGCTATTCTTTCATAATAATTGCCTTTTCCATAGATCCTGTCAAAAGTTCCTTCTTCCCCTTCAAGCTTCAGGCTGTCATAAAGCAGAGCTTCCTCAGAGCCGGAAACAAAGGATTCACAAATACCCCAAAGAATAAATCCCGCTGCAAACAGAAAGAAGCCTTCGGAAAAAAACCATAAGAGGTATGCCGCTGTTTTACACAGACTTCCAATTACAAGCATATTTCTTCTGTTCCAAATGTCTGCCAGAACACCTGTAGGCACTTCCAGCAAAACTATCGGTACTGACCATATGGCAAGCAATAAAGATATTTGCTGCACCGATAGGCCTTTTGCTTCAAAAAGCAGCAGATATACTGGATAAACCGGTACGAGATGTTGTACAAACTTGTACAAAAAATATAATTTAGTATTCAAGACATCATTCTCCCTTTCACATTAGAATAACAGCTTTTTCTGTAAAAGGGGGACCTCGGACACTTAAATGTTATTGTCCTGTATCACAGTATGCATAACCCTGATAATTCATATACTTACCTCCATCCTTACACTCTTATCTTAACCCTGTACAATCATTCCTTCTCTCAATTCTTCCGCTGTTTCATTGTCCGCCAGCAGCTCCACCAGCCTCAAAGCAAAATATATTGCAGTTCCAGGACCCTTTGAGGTTATGAAGTTCCCTTCCTGTGAGATTATATCTTCACCTAATACTGCCCCTTTAAGGGTTTCCTCAAAACCAGGATAGCAGACTGCTTTCTTCTTATCCAGAAGTCCCAATCTCCCCAGGATGCTTGGCGCCGCACATATAGCAGCTATCAGCTTATTCTTTTCGGCAAAACCAAGTATGACCTCTCTGAGGCCCTTATGCTCCCCAAGGTATTTTGTCCCGGGCATTCCGCCGGGAAGCACTATCATATCTGCACCAAGACTATCTGTATTCTCAAAAACCTCATCTGCTGAAATGGTAATACCATGGGCTCCCTTTACTTCCTTCCTTCCGGTTATGGATATCATCCTTGCATCAATTTCTGCCCGTCTTAATACATCAACGACAGTAATAGCCTCAATCTCCTCAAAACCCTCCGCAAGATAAACGTAAACCTTTTTCATACTCTTGTCTCCCTTCAATAATCTTCAAAGCCCTACCCTGATCGCGCAACTCGAAACGCGTAACGCGTAACCAGACCCTATAGGAATACCCAAAAGTTAAAGTTTTCCCGTTATTACAAAGTGCAGCTTCGCAACATTTGCCAGCTTTTCTTTCCCATGGGATAGTACAAATTCCCGTGCTGCCTCTACTACCATCGAGGACCCTCCTTTGGGGAATTCCATCCCATATTCTTCGGACAGCTTATCCATTGCCTTCACATATTCATTTCTTGCAAGTATACTGGCAGCAGCTACCACCACATTTTCTTCAGCCCTGTGCCTTTGGGAAAGATTTATTTTTCTTCCCTTGGAAAGCAGTGCATTCTTAATAAGCTCCGGACTTCCAAACTGGTCTGACAGCGCATTGCTGCAATCCACCACCTCCAGCATGTTTTCAATTACCCGTGCATGGCCCCAGGCAAGGAGCTTATTCAAGTTCTTGATTTCATCGTACATTTGGTTGTATCTTTTATTGCCTATGGTAACCAAGGAGTATCTGCAAACCTTGGTTATCTCTTCGGCCAGCTTCCGGATTTTCGCATCAGAAAGGGTTTTGCTGTCTGCAGCCCCAATTTCCTTCAGCTTTTTCTTTGTATCTGCATCTGCATATACCCCTGCAATTACAAGAGGCCCGAAATAGTCCCCCTTGCCTGATTCATCAGTACCTATAAGCTCGGTTTCCGGCTCTTCTGTTTTATCAGCTTTATCAGCCTTCTTTATACCTTTAGGTTCTGGTTTCTTGCTTCCTGTTTGAATTAATCCTTCAATAAGACTTAAGCTTTCATCATTTTTTATTTGAGATAAGTCACAGCTTACTCCATTCTTTTTACTTTCATAGATCCTTATAAGGCATTTGCTTTCATTGATCAATATGCTGAACTGCAGCCCATAATTGATTTCTCCATAAGGACTTGCCTCTATCCCGTTCTTTTCGAATATGCCCTTCATATGCTCATAACAGCTGTACTTATCTTTAGCCTTGTACAAATATATCACTCCATTGCATCATATATTTACATGTATAATAACTTCCTGATTTTACATATATATTATACCAAAAAAAATAACAATTTTATCATATTGCATTTATGTTGAATAACTTTCTCTAAATAAGAGATAATATTAGTAATAGAAAAGTTCAATATAAAAAATAGCCCTTCCCCCGGGGCTATTTTTATATCTATTGATCTTATTTTCTTTTTATTCACCATTCTGTGCCGGTGGCGTCTCCGGATTCGTAGTTCCAGACGTCAAGGCATTGAGTCGTCTCAATATGTCTTCCAGTTCTGCAAGCTTACTTCCATATTCTGCCCAGTTTCCGGCCTTCTGTGCATTCTGTGCAGCAGCAAATGCATCATTTGCCCTTCTTATAAGCTCCTCCACTGTAGTATATGCAGTTTCATCAGGTGTAGGGGGCGGAGCCGGTTGTTCCTCTTCCTTTCCTTCTATCGGGAATATCCTCGCAAGGGCCTTTTCCAAAGTGTCTTCCATTACAACCTGGTTTTTAAAATATACAATTACCTTCTTCTGCTCCGGAAGTGCATTTGCATTCATTGCCTTTATATATATGGGCTCTACATAAAGTATTGAATCCTCAATAGGTATGGTAAGCATGCTTCCCCTTACAACCTGTGAGTTTCCTCCTGTTGCAAGCAGGTTCAGCTGCGGGCCTATTACAGTATCCTGGCTGATTATTCCCTCTACCTGCATAGGTCCCTCCACTATTTTCCCTGAGGGGAAGTTGTAAAGTACCATCTGACCATAATTGTCTCCGTCATTCTTTACCGCAAACCAGGATATCATATTATTTTTACCCTGTGGAGTATATGGAACCATCAACAAGAACTCTTCCACCTCACTGCCCGGAAGTCTCATTATAAGGTATGAAGACTCCACTGCTTCTGAATTTGCCTGGTTGGCACTTGCTCCATAAATCTGTGTGGATACATCCCATACGTCACTCTTGTTGTAAAGCTCCCTTGCACTAGTAATATGATACTTCTTATATATATCTGCCTGTATGTCGAACTGTGTCTGGGGATATCTGACATGAGCCCTTAAGCCTTCAGGCATTTCATCCATCGGCTTGAATAATGTAGTGAATATACTGGAATACGTCTGTATCAACGGATCACTTTCATCTGAAATATAGAATTCTGTAGAGCCGTTATATGCATCTATTACCACTTTGGCGGAATTGCGTATATAATTGGTTGTAGTCTGACTGTTGATCGGCTCTGAATAAGGATATCTGCTGCTTATTGTATATGCATCTATTATCCAGTATAATTTTCCGTTATTTACTACTATATACGGATCTTCATCATACATAAGGAAAGGTGCAATTTTGCTTACTCTTTTGCTTATCTCCCTGTTGATCATTACTCTGCTCTTTGAGCTTATATCCTGGGATAAAAGAAAGTTCAGCTTTCCCTCTCTTACCGCAAAGAACAGTCTGTTCAACAGGTTAAGCTTAATTCCGCCTGTTCCGCTATATTCTGTTTCAATATTTGCATTAGCAGCCGGATAATCAAATTCCTTTTCCCTTGTGTTAACAATGACAAAATCCTTTGTAAGCTCCCCATAATATATCTGAGGAGTGTCTACTTTTATATCAATATCCGATATTACAGGCATATCTTTGATAAACAGCCTTGGCTGACCAGAGGTAGTAACCTCATTGACCGGCGACATTGCAACACCATATCCATGGGTATATTTGAGATATCTGTTTATCCATGAAGCTGCCTGAGCCTCTGTCTGCTTTGGTATATTGGCAGTTTGAAGCTCTCTGGCAGATACAAATACATGCCGGTATACGCCATTTATCATATATCTGTCTATATCCATGTCATAAAACTGATAATAGCTCTTCAAGCCTTGTATCTGGTTGTATATGTCTTTTGCCGGTTTGTAATCATTTATAGGTATGTTGCTTATAGTGACTTTGTTTTTTTCAATATCTGCTCTTGTAAGGTTCTGGTTTACAGGAAATTCTTTTTCCTGTACCTTATCAAGATTATATGCGTAGTTTGTGTATGTGATATTGTTCTGCAGGTATCGTTCTTCCTTTGCTAACTCGTTTGGAGCCACAATCACACTCTGGACGGTTCCCGAAACAACTCCCGAAACAACCATTGCCACAATTAAAAGCAGTGGACCGAAGGCTGCCAGCTTAATGCTTTTCTTGTTTCTTGATAACATCAATAATATGGCTGTCAATATACAAATGCCCATATATATATAATAGGAAGGAAGTATTATGTTTACATCCGTATAGCTGGCGCCATATGCAACCCCCCTTGGAGAGTAAAGCAGGTCAAAGGTTCTAAGGAAGAAGCCAATGGCCAGGAGCAGAAAGAAGAGTCCCCCAAGCAGCATAAGCTGTTTTGAGGCAGCACCAAGAATATTTCTGTATATATCCTTTGGATTGCTGATAGACCTTACATTCATATCAAAATTCTCATTGGTCACCTTTGCAGAAAAGAAATTGAACAGGTTGAAAAGCACAGTAATAGCTGCAACTGCAAACACAAGGACCAAAAGAAAATTATACAGCTTGTTCAGAAAAGGAAGAGAGAATACGTAATATCCAATGTCCCTTCCGAATATAGGATCTGTTATACCAAAAGAAGTCTTGTTCATGAATATCAGGAAATCATACCATAAGTCGAGTACGAATACCAGCGAAAGAACAAAAGACAAGCCTAATGCGGAAAAAAAGAATACTTTGTTCCTGACCTTCTTTTCAACATTTGAAAGCACCACTCCACTGTGCTTTATGGAATGAGCACTTATTGATTTAAGATAAAAGTAGAATAGAACAAAGAGCGCTATAAGTGCCGGAACAAAAAACTGCAGCTGTGTAACGAGTTTTTTGAAGAACACCTCTTTGTAGCCAAGCTCTGCAAACCACTGATAATCAATAATATATACTGCTATATTGCTGAAAAACACTATCACCAGCACAAGAACAGCCAGCAATATCGTAATACCCTTAGTTTTAATACTGCCAAATCCTTTCAACTTAACCCCTCCCTTTTTTAACATATAATTAAATTATACAATTCATAACCAAAATATTCAAATTATCTCAAAAGAAAAGTGCAGGAATATAACCCGCACTAAAATGCTGCAGCCATAATATCGGATAAAGTCTTCACATAGTTGTAGGTGCCCGCATCGAATTCCTTGTTCTTTATGGATACCGACAGATATACCACTCCCCCAAGCCTTCCATGATCTATCATAGGTACTACTATCACCGATTGCCAATCCGGCATCCCTGTCAACGGATCTATTCCCGGATAACCATTCCAGTCTATCTGGTATTCTCCACCTCTGGTTTCCATGCATTTCTCCAATATGCTCTCGTTATAGTACGCTTCCTCTACTTCTCTGTCAACAAGCCTCTTCCTCAGAAGCTTCCTGCTTATCCTGCTTTCTCCTTCTGCTGTCTCGTCTATGTAGAATATGCCTCCTGTCTGCGCTTCCGATACCTCTATTACCCTTCCCAGGAAGCTGAACATCTTCTCTTCCAGCGTCCTTTCACTGTCCCTCTGTAGTTCCAGTATCTCAAGCATTGCTTCTACCTTCCTCTGATCCTCCACAAGGTCTCCCGATATTATTCCTGCCAGCCGGTCTATCCTCTTTATATTCTTCGACATGTTTGGCTCATATATTCTGCTTTCGTTCCTCCCAGACTCCTTCACATGGTATAGTGCCTGATCCGCTTTGTCTATCAGGTCCTTCGCCCAGGTTCCATGCTCCGGATATGAGGATATTCCAAGGCTTATCGTAAGTGGTGTATTAAGTCCCAGCAGCTTTGTATTCTCTATCTTCTTCCTTATTTTTTCCGCTACGCTCAAGGCTCCTTCTGCATCCGTTCCCGGAAGCAGTATTATTACCTCTTCTCCCCCATATCTTCCGCAGATATCTCCTTTTCTTACACTGTTCATTATTATACTGCTTACGTTCTGCAGTACTTCATCTCCCTTTTGATGCCCGAACCGGTCGTTTACGCTTTTGAATTTATCT
>LOES01000126.1 GCA_001515955.1 Clostridia bacterium BRH_c25
AACAACACCTGACAGCTCATGTCCGATCGTTGACGGAGCCTTGATAAACGGGTGCACATCATGATAAAGATGGAGGTCGCTGCCACATACAGCCGAGTACTGTGTTTTAAGTAAAATGTCATTCGCATTAAGCGCCGGTATCTCACTTTCTTTGAAAATTAATTTTTTTGCCGACTCAACCCAGGCCATTTTTCTCATCATAATTATTTCCCACCACCTTCAGGTTGTTTTTCCTTTGGAATAAGGGCATAGAACATTTCGATGCCGCCCTCTGTCAGCCCCTCTATCATTCCGTGCATTTCTCCCGACCTTGCATGCATCATATCCCCCGGGCCCAATTCAAGTATTTCGCCCATTATATGTGCCCTGCCCCGTCCGCGAAGAATAATATATATTTCGTCATGCTCAGGATGGATATGCGGCTCCCCGGCCTTACCCATAGGCCAATTTGCAACACCGCTGGACACTATATTTGAAGTTACTGAATAATCCTTCAGAAGATATTTGATTTTAAGTCTCTCAGATACCTGCGTCCATTCAATATTTTTTTCATTTACAATTTGCATAAGCTGCCCTCCGTTTTGTTTTGTTTGGTTTTCAACCTATCTTTTGACCATATCAATTGCCTTTTTAGGGCAGAAATACGTGCAAAGTCCACAGCCGTCACACTTACTGTTAATTGATGCCTTTTTGCTGTCAAAACTGATTCCGTCAAAAATACAAATGTCAGTGCATCTCCCGCAGCCTGAGCACAATTCTTTATCAATAGCCGCAATCAGTGTTTTTTCTCTCGATACATCCTTAAGGCCTTTGATCCTATCACCTGTCACAATACCCTTGAAGTCCTCAATAGAGTCATATCCGTTTTTATCCATGTATGCAGCAAGGCCTTCATTCAGCTTTTCGATTACAGAGTAGCCGTAGGTATATACAAGGAAGCAAACCTGGACAGTTGTAGCACCGGCAAGAATGAATTTGACAATATCCTGCCACTCCACAACCCCGCCACAGCCGCTTATGGGGATATT
The DNA here is from genome assembly GCA_001515955.1 of Clostridia bacterium BRH_c25. The sequence continues at coordinate 1,029 of LOES01000126.1, forward strand.
CATTTTAGGATACATTTCAGAAATCCAACGCAGCGCATAATGGATGGACCATGGTCCTCCGTGTCCGCCGTAACCACCATGCAAAACAGGCAGCTTTGCGTCAATGTCAATATCCATGCCCAGGCAGCGGCTGAAAGCACAGACTCCGTCCGAGCCGCACTTCTGCATAATGGCTGCAGTTACAACAGGGTTCTCTATTTGCGGTGTGATTTTTGTAAAAACCGGGATCTTTACTGCCTTCTTGACAACTGGAACAAAATCCTCCACCATTTGGTTGATGCGGCCAAGGGAACCCATTACATAGTCGCTGTGCGGGCATGAAAGGTTCATTTCAATAGCGTCGGCGCCAGCCGCCTCAACCATTTTTGCCCAGGCCTCCCAGTAATCGGCCGTACTGCAGCCGATGCTTGCAATAATCTTTGTTCTAAGGTTTTTCTTGCATTTCTTTATATCATTGCAGTATTCTTCGATATCGTACTCATACCCCTGCTCATAGGACAGGTTGGTGGTGGAGTTGTAATCCTTGCAGCCCCTTTTAATAATTGTAAAACGTGGGGTTGGACTGTGAGCCATAAGCTCCTCCTGGAATTTCGTCTTTAGAACAACTGCCCCCACACCGTACTTATCGGCTTTAACCACGTTATCGTAGGCCTTTGTGATTCCGGAAGAGGCTAAAATAATAGGCGAATCCAGCTCTAAGCCGCCATAATTAACCCTTAACTTTTTGTTCATCCTTATTCCCCTCTTTATATATAGTGAGGTGCCCAAAATAATGCTTAACATATTTCGGGCACTTTCTTTCATTCTATATTGAACGCACAAAAGTATTTACATTGGGCAAAGTGCGAATTCAATAACAATCAAGGAAACATTTACGCGAAATTTGAATTAAGAATGTAAAATGTTTTTCGCGAAATATATTATTATTCTGCTAGAACGCGTTTTGCAATAGCAACAAAATCTTCTTCAGATAAAAGTGTTCTTCTTACAAAGCATTCCTGCTTTACCTCTGTAAGTACCTGCTCCCGTTGTTCCTTGGTCGCAGCTTCAAACCCGTTTCTGTCAAGATAGAAATCAATTGTAAGCTTGCCGCTCAGGTAACCGATAAAATAGTCCTCCTCCTTGCGTCCGACTACATGGGGCAGGTAAGGATAAGCGATCGGCTTGAAGCCTGCCTGTCGAAGTGACTCGGTATAATGACTTACAACACCGGATTCTATACCAAAACAGTTTTTACCGAACACAGTTTTGTTTACATTCGGATGAATTCCAGTAATATCGCTGACTACACGGGATGTTTCCTGCAGCTTGGAAAGGTTGACATTTGCGCGGTTGCCCGTAAGAATACCGAAGGTTGTTGCAACCTCTTCAGTTGCAAGGTTACCGGTTCTCTCACCCAATGAGTTCATTGCTGTATGGATAACCTTTGCACCGTTTTGCACTGCAGCCATCGCAGTTGCCATACCCATGCCAAAATCATTATGGACATGGAATTCAAGCTGGATTCCGGGGAACCACTCGCTCATCTTTTTAACAGCATAACCTATTGCCTGCGGAGTTGCAACTGCGAAGGTATCAACAATAGTCAGGGCATCAGCCCCGGCCTCTACTGCAGTCTGGTACAGCTTCCTGCTGAACTCCAGGGGAGTTCTGGAAAAATCCCAGCCCATGAAGCAAGTCCATAGACCGGCTTTTTTAGCGGCTGATATATTATCATAAATTCTTTTTTTAACCTCGTCTTCATTGAGCTTGTAAGCATATTTACAAAGGTAAGGATTCACGGTATGCTCGACAATAATGCTGCGAACACCGCATTCAACTGATAATGCAACGTCCTCGGGATTTGCACGTGCAAAGGAAACAATCTCAGATTTTAAATTCAGCTTCATGACCTCTTTAATCGCATCACGAAGTTCTTCAGATATGATAGGCATGCCTATTTCTATCCGGTCTACCCCAAGCTCGCTTAGCTGCTGTGCGATGCGCACCCTCTCACTCTTGGAATAGGCAACCTTTGGAGTTTGTTCCCCGTCACGAAGTGTACAATCGTGAATAATAACCTTTTCAGGAATTCCCTTTAAATTCTCAGGCAAAAAGTTCAGGGGTGATATCCAGAAACGGTCATTATCAAAATACGGCTGACCTTCCAGGGGATAAAAATCAAATTCTTCATATTTCTTCATTGTCTTACCTCCGTATATCACGGTGTGGCAAAACAATTTTGCCACACCGCAACAGTTTTTTAGTATAAAGGCTTTTTTATTTTAATATGTTAACCCAGTAGTTTCCAGTTGCGAGCAATGAAAGCAATACGGCAATGATAACTGAAGTATTCAGTCTCCCGGATGCTTTTAATTCGCCCATAACCTCTTTTTTATTGGCAATAATCAGGAACAGGATAGTAACGATCGGGAAGAACGTCAGATTGAAGCCCGAACCGTATGAGCTTATTGCGAAGGCGTTCCAGCCAAGCAAAGGAGCCGACAGTCCGAAGAGTGTAACAACCAGTTCACTGATTTTGAATCTATTTGATGTCAGATCAGCATCCCATTTCAGCAAGTCTGTTATGATATATCCAGAAACCAGACATTGTGAAACCATCGTGGAAAGAACCGAGCCTAAAAGGCCAAGAGAAAGGAGAACAACCGATGCACGGCCCGCAAAGGGTTCAAATGTTGCAGCCATTGTGCCTGCTCCAGTTACAACAATTCCTTGTGGAAACAGTACCGATGCAGTAGCTATGATAACGGCAAATTGTACAAATACCAGCATAAAGTTTGTGTAGGTCAATTCGAAAACACTGAGAGACTTACGCTCTGAACCCCATTTGTTCTGCTTTGCGCCATAAGCTGCGAGAGCAGGAACATTGATGGCAATCGCCGCGCCCATAAGTCCGGAAAGAAGAACGAGCTCTTGAGAAGTACCTTTAAAAGTAGGAATGAATCCTTTTAATGCACCTGCCCAGTCAATCGGGACAATGAAGAGGATAAGAATAAAAGATCCAAGTAAAAGCCATACCATCCAACGTAAACACTGCTGTATGATCTTAACACTTTTTTCGCCCTTTGCAGGGTTAAGAACCACAGCCAATACAAAGACAAATCCGATTATAGTACCGATCTTTGGAGTTACTCCGAACAGGGTGCTCATAATGTTGCCTATCAGCGCATATTGAATAGCATGGAATACGGTGTTGACTATAAAGATAGAAACGCCGGTAATCCAGGCAGCCCACTCGCCAAGATATTCTCTGGCTAAACTAACAGGGCCGTGGCCTGTTTGCAACGTCATTCTTACGAATAGAATACATACGATCCAAATAACAAAAACCTGCGGCAAGATTGCCCAAAGATATGTGAAGCCTGTCTTGGAAGCAACTGCACCTGCATTTGCAACTGTAGCTCCCCCAATATTGAGTGCTATGGCAAGCCACGCCGGACCCATCAGTTTGGCATATGCCTGCAGTTTTGAAAAACCGGTTTTAGTATTAGCCGTTTCAAGTGTCATTTTTTCCAATTCCATTATCTAACCCTCCATTTGTAATTTAGTATTTAATCACTTTATTGCAAATACGCGGGCAGTAGAAGCTTCAAGACCTTTTAGTTTGAGAGCCCCGACAACCAATTTAAATTCACTTCCAAAACCGGAAGCCAGGAGTTCGGGAATGTTTGTGATGTATTCCAGAATGTAGATTTCTTTGCCAAGTAAAATATTATGCACAGGGAATGCTGCATCACCTGGTTTATCGGTCTGGAAATCTATAGCTACCATTGCGATTTCTTTTTCTACCATCCATTGGGCTGCATCCACCGACAGATAGGGTGAAACCTTGAAATAATCCTCCTTGCCCCAGTTGGCATCTGTATAGCCTGTTGTAACAACAAGGCGGACGCCCTTGAGCTTTTTGCCCTTTGTTGCTTCTTCAAGGTCTGCAGCGGTAATTTCCTCCAAATTCTTTTTGTCAGGGAAATGTGCCCAGACTGCATCCCCAGCGAGTACATCTACAGGGATGTTGTCGATGGTTTTTTCACCATTAAAGTAATTGTAGTGCATAGGTGAATCCAAATGTGTTCCGCCATGGCAGAAAAGCAAAGCTTTGCTTGCATACCTGTGTGAGCCTGTAGGATCGGTGTCAGGGACAAGAACATGTTCAAATTTTGGCTTCGGATACCAATCCACCGGAAAACAAGGCATGCCCTCATAGATTGTCAGTGTAAGGTCAATTGCTCGCATTATATGCCTCCTTTAATGTTATTTATTTGAAACATGCATGCTTCTAATAAATAAATATAGCAAAGAGTGTGCCAATCTATTTTTTAAGTTAAAATGATAACAAATTCAATGCTTTTTGACAAAACATTAACAAATAATGCGTTGCTTTTTTCAACATTGTTGAAAAAATATACACTCTATGCTACATTAATAAATGAGGGGGTTGTATTATATGGATTTTTCTGCTTTTGACATACTTACCGTTGGAATACTGGCAATTGACACGGATTGCAAAATAATATATCTAAATAAGGCCTATGCTGATTTTTTACAGTCGGATCCAGCCTCATTTATAGGTAAAGATATACGTGACGTGGTACACTACACAAAATTAGACCATGTTGTAAAATCCGGCATACCTGAAATCGGTGTTTGGCAGAGAACCGACAAGGGTTATCTTTTCGGCAACCGCATACCAATTTTCGAAAATGGCAGGATTGTAGGGGCCATTGCCGAAATGGTTCTTAAAAACTTTGAAGAGCTGGACGTTGTATCCCAGAAGCTGCGCGATATGGAAGCTCAAATCAGGTATTTGACCAAAGAACTTATAAATACCGAGATAAACAACAATGTTCAGCTGCTTTTTCAGTCGGATAAAATGCGCAGTATTGTTGAGAAAGTACAAAAGATTGCACCTCTGGATACAACTATCCTTATTACCGGAGAGACAGGCTCCGGCAAAGAGGTCATTGCTGATTTAGTATACAAATACAGTGGCCGTCAGGATTTTCCCTTTGTCAAGCTGAATTGCGCCGCACTGCCGATGGAGCTGGTAGAATCAGAGCTTTTCGGATACGAAAAGGGTGCATTTACAGGCGCAAACCAGAATGGAAAAGTGGGTAAATTTGAAATTGCCAATAACGGAGTTCTGTTCCTTGACGAAATTTCTTCCATGCCCCTTGCCATACAGTCAAAGCTGCTCCGTGTTTTACAGGATAAAGAGGTTGAGCGTCTGGGAGGGAACACTAAGAAAAAAGCCAATGTTAAAATTATTGCTGCCACCAATGAAAACCTGGAGGACCTTGTGCGCAAGCAAAAATTCCGGGAGGATCTATTTTACCGTTTGAATGTTATACAAGTAAATATTCCTCCACTTCGTGAACGCCGTGAGGATATCATTATGCTTGCAAATCATTTTCTCGAAAGATACTGTCAACGTTTTAATAAAAAATCAAAATACTTTACTCATACTGCCGCACAATTGATTACCAGCTATGATTGGCCGGGCAATGTGCGGGAGCTGAAAAATGTTATGGAGCGCCTGGCTATTATGTGCGACGGTACCCTTGTCACACAAACCGATATTAAGGAAAATACACCAATCTATACAGGCGCAAAAACGATTAGAAGCTTAAAAGAGCAAATTGACCAGACGGAAAAGCGCATTATCACTACTGCACTGGAAAAAGCAAACGGAAACAAAGCAATCGCAGCAGCTTCTTTAGGCATTAACCGGACAACCCTTTACAGCAAACTGGAAAAATATAACCTGCTAGACAGTTAATTTATGTTAACATTGTATTATAACAAGGACTCTTTTTCAATGAAAAGGAAGGAACGTACTATATAATACGTTCCTTCCTTTATAATAATAAGCTATTACTTTTTTACAGCCCCAACAACCATACTCCTTACATCCTTAATTATCCTAATCCCGGCAATAAATATCACATAAATCTCAAGTCTGCCAAATAACATGCCTACAGTCTGCGTCCATAAAACGACCGGTGGAGTTGTGGGAAGTGTAACTCCTACTGACAGGCCGACGGTGCCTATTGAGGAAGCAAATTCAAATAAGGAATCCTGCAGAGAATAACCATTGGCAGCCATTACACTTGTACCCAGAAAGAATGTAACCATATATAAAAAAGCGTAATTTGAAGCCTCGGATATGTGCGTTTCATCAATGAATGTTTTGCCCTCAGTCCGATAGACAAAGTCCTCATTCACCATGTGCTCAGGCATAAATTTTCTTTTTATATTCCATAAGAAAGCTTTTACCATTAAGTATACTCTGCCAAACTTTATTCCACCTGCTGTTGAACCTGCTCCTCCTCCGATCAGCATGAGAATGATGATCACAAATACCGGAAACGGGGTCCAGTTATTAAAACTGACAGTTGAGAAACCCGTTGTTGTAAGTGCTGTTACCATTTGAAATACAGAAATCCGTAATCCCTGGGATACACTCCCGTAAATGCCGTTTAAGGAAACAAAGGACGCAATTGTTATCGTAAATCCCAGTAAAACAAGCATGAAACGTATTTCTCCAACTTTAAAAAAGTTCCTGAACTTTCCTCTGACCAAGAGCAAGTGTGCCGCAAAGTTTGTTGTTCCCAAAAGCATTAAAATGATTGTTATCAGTTCGATAGGAAGGCTCTTATAAGCGCCTATACTATCAACTTGCGTCGAGAATCCACCGGTTGACAAGGCAGCTATTGAATGGTTTATCGCATCAAACAAAGGCATCCCGAAAATCACATAAAGAATTGTACCCGCCACAACATACCCTGCATAGATAGACATAATTACTCTTGCCGATTTTGCAAGATTAGGCAAAAGTTTATCCGAATGTCCTTCGGCATTATAAAGCCTCATCCCGTATGTTCCCGACAACGCCGAAAGCATTACCAACACAAGACCTACTCCGCCGAAAAACTGCATGATACTTCTGAACATCAGATAAATCTTTGGAGTAACAGTAACATCAACAACCGACAAGCCGGTGGTAGTCCAACCGCTCATCGCCTCAAAGAATGCCTGCGTGAAATTCAACTGCCTGGACAGCATAAACGGCAATGACGAAAAAAAGACTGCCAAAAGCCAGACAGCAACAACGATTACCGTGTCTTGCCTGAGTGTTAACTGATGTTTCTTTCCGTCCCATATAAAAAGACTTAACAAAAAACCTGTCAAAAGTGCCATTCCGGCAGGGATAACAAAGTTCAGTACATGTCCTGATTCACCTGGAAATCCAATCAACACAAGCAATGGCAGCAGCATTATACCACCTGTGAACATGGTTAAAATACCGATGTATCCTAAAGCAGTCTTATAACTTTCAATTAATTTATGATTGAACTGCATTAAATATCATCTCTCCCCACAATGAGTTTAACGATCTTTTGCTGTATTTTTGGAGGTGATAATATAATAAGTTTATCATCTGCCTGAATTTGCGTTTTGCCTCTGGGGATGATACTGTTTACGCCTCTGATAATACATCCTATGATCGCTTGTTCGGGAATTGGAATCTCAGCAAGTGACTTTCCGCATACGGGAGAATTATCCCGGACCACTATTTCCATGACGACAATCTTCCCTTCTTCAATAGGTATGAAACTGGTCATCTCAGCTATGGAGGCCATCTGCTCAATGATTCCCGTCATAATGTAAGTGGCACTTATGGCCGTATTAATTCCGAGTTTTTTGAACACCTCCACGTTTTTAGGATTGCTCACTGTAGCAAACACCCGCTTAACCCCGTAAACTTTTTTTACAAGCTGGCATATTACAAGATTGTCCGCATCATAGGGTGTCAAGGCAATAACAATATCCGCCCCCTGAACATTTGCGTCCTCCAGGATATAAGGCTTGCTGCCGTCTCCATAGATAACGGGCGCATCATGCACGCGGGATAAATACTTGCAATATTCCTCATCGTCATGGATCATCGTTACACCATGTCCTTTGGAAAGTAAGGATTTTGCAAGAAAATCAATCTTTCTTCGCCCTCCTATCATTACTATATTCATTTCAATTCCTCCATATTATCTATTAAAATCAGCTTTTCAAATTCGGTTATCGACAATCTTGAGGGATAGATAATCTGAATATTGAAGTCTTGATATACTATCTCTTTTTCTGTATCATAAAGCCGTGAAACCACTTTGGGAACATTAAATATTCTGCTTGCAATTTGAGCAATCATTATGTTTACATTATCATCATCTGTGGCTGCAACTACCACATCAGCCTTCTCAATGCCCGCTCTTGTAAGCTCATCTATGTCTGTTGCGTCCGCAACGATACTAAACCCGCTATAATCAGGCGATAACTTTCTAAAAGATGAACTATATTTGTCGAGCGCAACAACATCTTTGCCCTGTGCTGACAGCATTGACGCTATATGTGCACCAAACCTGCTGCATCCGGCAACTATAATATAGTTGTAATTATTTTTTTTCATTTAACTTGTTCCTTTCTTCTGAAGTGTCCAATATTTTTATCATCATACTCAATGACATAGGGTATGGTTTCTTCTTCCTCCGGCTTATCGCCAAAATCCGGATTTACATTCCCAACCCTATAATAAAAGGATGTTATCCTCTCTAAATTTTTGCTTGCTGGTTTATATGTCGGGTCAAGTGCATTTGCAGCTCGATAGTGCTTGCCGGCGAGGCTCAAATCTTCTGTTAGCTCAGCGAGTATGCCAAGTAAATTATGCACTTCAGGAGCATGGTTATTTTCTAACATAGCATATCCTATATACTCCTGAGCAGTAGAATAATCCTTTCCCCGTAAGGCGTTTACAGCTTTTTCGATATTCCTTTCAAAAGAGTTATATGCTTCAATTCCGACTGGCATTAATTCCACCTCCATAAAATCTATTTCAGATTGCCTATATTAATTGCTTACAATATTATAGAATAGCGGAAAACATATAAATCCAGTGTTAAGAAAACCATTATTTTTATAAAGATTTTGTTAAGAACACTATTATCAATATAAAGATTTTGTTAAGATTTCCAGAAAAAAAAAGAAGCCTCATAACAAGGCCATAAATCTAATAAATCACTATTCATCTGCGAGACGGTATCCTACACCTACCTCTGTTAATATATATCTCGGTTGTGCAGGGTCCATTTCAATTTTTCTGCGTATATTCGCCATAAAGACTCGGAGGGACTGTGTATCATTTCCCGAATATGTACCCCAAATTTCATTAAGTATGAATTTATGAGTTAAAACTCTCCCCGCATATTTGGCCATAAGAGCCATAAGCTTGTATTCAATAGGTGTAAGGTGTATTTCATCATCTGATATCAGAACACGGCGTTTCTCAAAGTCAATTTTTAACTCACCTATTAAAAATACGGCAGGAGAATCATTTTCGTATTGGCTGCTTTGATTTGAATGTCTTAATGCCACTCTTATACGCGCCAAAAGCTCCGCCACACTAAAGGGTTTTGTCAAATAATCATCTGCACCGCTATCCAAAGCTTCAACCTTTTCCCGCTCATGTCCACGGGCCGACACTACAATGATTGCCGCTTTAGTAACCGGCCTTACCTCAGCTATAACATCAAGACCATCAATGTCCGGAAGTCCCAAGTCAATAACTATGATATCCGGATTATGAGAGGAAACAAGAGAAATAGCTGCTTTACCGCTCTGCGTATCAATGCACTTATAGCCCTGCGCTTCAAGGGATATACATATAAAATTACTAATAGGCTTCTCATCCTCAACAACAAGGATTAAAGGTTTATTGTCCATTAATATCACTCCTTTGCAGGTAATACAAACCTGAATGTTGCACCGACCGACGGATTATTAAACGCTGAAATTCTTCCTCCATGCGCAGTTATAATAGATTTGCATATTGCAAGTCCCAGCCCGGTACCACGCCTTCCCGTATCATTTATTGTTGCGGCAGTGTAAAATCTATTAAAGATCAAGGGTATATCCTCTTCAGATATTCCATTTCCATTATCCGACACTTCAAAAATTGCTTTATCATCTTCAACCCGCGTTTTTATTTCAATTGTTGAACCGTAAGGCGTATACTTTATCGCATTGTCGAGAAGATTTACAAGCACTTGTTCAATAAGTGTTCCATCCATCGGCAGCATGATCAAATCATTAGGTATATTTATCTTTATAATGTGGTTTGCGGCAAGCTTTTTAATCCTTGAAACAGCTTCGGCAACAATTTCCTCCACCGCTTCCATATTCTTTTTTATCTCAATTCCTCCTTCATCAATCCGCGTTATGCTCAATATATTCTCTACTGAATGAATAAGCCAGCTTGCATCCTCATAAACGCCTTGCAAAAGTTTTATCCTTGCTTTTTTATCAAGAATATCGTCATTATCAAGAATTGTAGCAGTGGCGCCCAAAATTCCGGTAAGAGGGGTCCTCAAATCATGGGACATAGCGCGTAAAAGATTTCCACGCAGCCGTTCCCTCTCCATCTCCATTTTTGACTTCTGTTGTTTTTCTGACAGCCGCTCCCGCTCCATAGCCAATGCAATTTGTGTTGTTACCAACTCTAAAAGTGATTTTTGCTCATCAGATAAGACCTCATTGTCAAAGCACGAAACACCTACAACACCGAGAGTACCGCTTTGGCCTTTAATTGGAAGGTAATAGGCATGACTGTCAAGGAATATTTCAGTGCCGGCTCCCATCGGATTACCTGTTTTAAACGTCTCTGACATTACTTGCATCTCAGTGAACGCTTTAAAAATATTCGTATGTTCATCATCCTTAAAAGTATAAATGTACGGTTCTCCCAAGTTATCTGATAAATCAACCGTCGCAATTATGACAGAACGATTAAACAGTTTTGCTATGTTCTTGACTCCAACTTCTGCTATTTGATTGATGCTTCTGACTTTTAACAGACTTCTGCTGATTTGATAAAGTATTTGTGCCCTCTTTTCACGCAGAAACGATAGCCGTGCCTCTTGTTTAGCTTTTGCGGTTAATGTGCTTGTGATAATTGCGGCTATAAGCATTATGACAAAGGTTACAGGATAATCCGGTCTATATGTCACAAACGTATAATAAGGTTCTGTAAAAAAGAAATTAAATGTCAGAACACCGACTACAGAAGCAGCAATCCCGTAAAAATAACCGTCTGTCTGTTTTGCAGCAAGCAATACACCCAATATATATGCCACAATTATATTTGATTCATGAAAACCAATATACCTGAACAAAAAGGATAAGAGCGTTGCTAATGTCATAATGCCAATGGTTACGGCAAAATTCACTGCTGCTAATTTTGCTCTTTGTGGGTTAGCATGATTATTATATTTTGTTTCACTTAAATCATCTAAAAATAAATTATCAATTTCACTTGATTTCATTTATATTTCACCTTCTGTTATGCTTATGACACGCACATTTTTTCGAGGATGTCAATATTGTTTTCTCTTATATTATAGTTCTCTAAAATGTCATTTGTAAATTATATTTGCACATTATATTGTTGCGCCAGAATATTTCATGGTTCTGCATATTCTTTTTAAAGCTATACATTATGTCTGATTTATATCTTTATGTGATTATACAAAAAACCTATAGACTAAACACATTCTTTTAAGCGTCCAGCCTATAGGTATCATTTTAGATCAGCCTACTCTTTATTACTGCTATTCCATCAGCCTGTTTTCCAATATCTGCTCCATGGAGAAATCCTCCACCCCCAGATAGTATACGGCTGTATCAATTAGCGCTTCCATAGGCAGCAGTCCTATTATCTCACTGCCTGTAATGGCCACACCATATCTTGCCGCTTCTATCCTTACAAGCTCAAAGGATCTGTAAAGGGCTGTCTTTGTATAGTCCGTCATGTTCATGGATATCTGGACTATCCCCCTGTCCTTCAGCTCGATTCCTATTGCCTTGCAATATCTCAAGCCTCCGTTAAGGAATCTGACATTCCTTGCAATCTTATTTGCAATATCCATGTTGTTTGTGCTCAAATTGACGTTGAAGGCTACAAGAGGCATTCTGGCACCGATTACAGTCGCACCTGCCGTTGGATGTATTGCTGCCTGGCCGTAGTCAGGTCTCCACTCCGGCAGCTTTATCTTCTCAGCCATTCCTTCGAATTCGCCCTTGCGGATATTTGCCAGATTCTCTCTCTGTGGATCTGCCGCTGCCTTTTCATACAGGAAAACCGGAAGATCATACTTCTCTGATGCTTCCTTTGCCACTTCCTTTGCAAGCTCAATAGCTTAGATGCTTCCTTTGCCACTTCTTTTGCAAGCTCAATAGCTTCTGTCATACTGACATTCTTTATGGGAATGAAAGGCACTACATCTATTGCCCCCATCCTCGGATGCTGCCCCTGGTGCTTGGTCATATCTATAAGCTGTATCGCTATGCCCATAGCTTCAAGCATTGCATTCTTTACAGCCTGAGGCTCTCCCACAACTGTTACTACTACTCTGTTATGATCCTGGTCTCTCTTGTAATCCAGCAGCTTGACTCCGTCTTTTCCTCTGAAGGGATTCACTATTTTCTCTATTTTGTCCAAATCCCTGCCTTCACTAAAATTCGGTACACACTCAATTATTCTGCTCATTCCGCTCATTTGCTTTCTCCCTCTTATTTCTTAAATGCTTTCTCAACCAAGCCCTTAACCAGTTCTTCCTTTGGAATGTACGGTATGGTTATATGATCGGTTTTCTGGTTATCTTTGTTGTACTCCATGCTTGTGGTTATGGAGTTCTCATTCCTTGCCCAGGCTCTTCTTGCAACTCCACCCATTACATCCCATGGCATTGCTGATTTCAATATGTTGTCTGCTCTCTCGCTGCCGTCCAGCACCATCCCAAAGCCGCCGTTAATTGCTTTGCCTATGCCTACTCCGCCGCCGTTATGAAGTGCTACCAGGCTCATTCCCCTTGCAGCATTTCCTGCGAAGCACTGAGTAGCCATATCTGCCATTACATTGCTGCCATCCTTTATATTGGAGGTTTCTCTGAAGGGGGAGTCCGTACCGCTTACATCATGATGATCACGGCCCAGCATTATCGGTCCCACTTCGCCCTTCCTCACCATTTCGTTAAATTTCAGCGCTATCTTTGTTCTTCCCATAGCATCCTGGTACAGTATCCTTGCCTGAGTGCCCACAACCAGCTGGTTCTTTTCCGCATCCCTGATCCAGACATAATTGTCCCTGTCCTGTCCTCTTCTGTTGGGATCAATGCAGTCCATTGCCGCCTTGTCTGTTTTTATAAGGTCCTCGTGCCTGCCGCTCAAGCATACCCACCTGAAGGGTCCATAGCCATAGTCGAAAAGCTCCGGTCCCATAATGTCCTCTACATAGGAGGGCCATATAAATCCGTCCTTCTCGTCCGTTCCATTCTTGGATATTTCCTTGACACCGGCATCATATACAGATTTCATGAATGCATTGCCGTAGTCAAAGAAGTAAGTACCCTTCGCTACCAATGCCTTTATCATGTCAAAATGCTTTCTCAGGGACTGGTCAACCAGCTTCCTGAATTGATCCCTGTCAGACTTCAGCAGCTCAGTCCTCTGATCGAAGGTAATTCCCTGCGGGCAGTAGCCTCCTTCATAAACTGCATGGCAGGAGGTCTGGTCCGAGAGCAGTTCTATCTTTATATCATTCTTAACTGCATACTCAAGAAGGTCGACTATATTTCCATGATAAGCTATGGATATTGGCTCCTTCTTCTTCATGTACTCATGGGCAATTTCAAATACTTCCTTAAGGTCCGCCGATATCCTTTTTACCCAGCCTTGGCTGTGTCTTGTTTTTATCCTGGAATAATCCACTTCTGCTATTATGCCTACTCCATTGGCAATCTCCACTGCCTTTGGCTGAGCTCCGCTCATGCCGCCGAGGCCTGAGGTAATGAACAGCCTTCCCTTAAGATCCTCATCCTGAGGTATTCCAAGAATTTTTCTTCCTGCGTTCAACAGAGTATTGAAGGTACCATGGACTATTCCCTGAGGCCCTATATACATCCAGCCTCCTGCAGTCATCTGTCCGTAACTGGCTACTCCCATCTGCTCTGCAATATCCCAATCCTTCGGATTGTCAAACATACCCACCATAAGGGCATTGGTTATTATTACCCTTGGAGCCTCGGGCTTGGATCTGAACAATCCCAGGGGATGGCCCGACTCTACCACCAGAGTCTGCTCGTTTGTCATTGTCTCAAGATACTTCGTTAATAATCTGTACTGCATCCAGTTTTGACATACCTTTCCGGTCTCCCCGTAAGTTACCAGCTCATAGGGATAAAGGGCTATGTCAAAGCTGAGGTTGTTGTTTATCATAACCTGGAAGGCCTTGCCTTCAATGCAGTTCCCTTTATACTCATCTATTCCCTTTGCCTTGAGGTCTCCCTCAGGCCGGAAGCGGTAGCCGTATATCCTGCCCCTTGTAAGAAGCTCTTCCATAAACTCAGGTGCTGCCTGTTCGTGCAGCTCCTCCGGAATATAGCGGAGTGCATTCTTAAGAGCTGTCTCAGTCTGAGCTGCTGTGAGCTTGAAGCCCCTGTCCGGAGCCCTTCGGATTCCTTCAACAAATTCAGGATAATCCGGAAGTACATTATCAAGCTTAACTGTCATTGCCTGTGCTATCTCACGATTGCTGACCATTTTTAACCCTCCCCATAAGTGTCTTTGCAGTTAGATGTTCTTTTCTGCAAAACACTTTATTTTTCACATCTCTTAAATTTAAACAATTTTTATGCTTCCTAGAATAATCCTGTTATTACACCCTTAGCATCAATGTCAATCTTTTCTGCAGCAGGTATTCTGGGGAGTCCCGGCATTATCATTATATCTCCTGTCAAGCACACAATGAAACCTGCTCCGGCAGATACTCTCACTTCTTTCACACTTACCTTGAAGCCCTTTGGAGCACCTAAGAGGCTGGGATCATCAGACAGCGAATATTGCGTCTTTGCCATGCATATAGGCAGCTTATCCAAGCCTATTTCCTCAAGCTTCTTCATTTCCTTTTGGGCCTTGGCTGAGAAAACCACACCGTCCCCGCCGTAGATTTCTTTTACTATTGTTTCTATCTTCTGCGCTATAGGCATCTCAACATCATAAAGATATTCAAAATCCGGTGCTGAACTCTCAACCAGCTTTACCAGGGTTTCAGCCATATGTATTCCACCTTCTCCGCCTTTTGCCCAACATTCATTCAGTGCAACCTCCACACCATAAACCTTGCACTTCTTGATAAGAAGCTCTATTTCCGCTTCACTGTCAGAGACAAAACGGTTTACGGCAATCATAGCGGGAAGTCCGAACTTACGGATATTTTCAACCTGTTTTTCAAGGTTCGCAAAGCCTTTGTCCACTGCTTCAAGGTTCTCTTTGCCAAGCTCAGCCTTTGGCACTCCCCCATGCATTTTAAGAGCACGGATAGTTGCAACTATTACAACAGCAGAAGGCTTTAACCCCCCATAGCGGCACTTGATGTCAAGGAATTTCTCTGCTCCAAGATCAGCGCCGAAGCCTGCTTCGGTAACAAGATAATCTCCAAGCTTCAAGCCCAGCTTGGTAGCCATTATACTGTTGCAGCCGTGAGCTATGTTGGCAAAAGGTCCGCCGTGTATGAGAGCAGGTGTATTCTCCAAGGTCTGCACCAGGTTAGGTTTTATTGCATCCTTCATAAGCATTGCCATAGCCCCATGAACCTTCAAATCAGAACATGTAACCGGCTCGCCCCCATAGGTGTATGCTATAACCATTTTCCCGAGTCTTTCCTTCAGGTCCATCAAATCGTTGGAAAGACAGAGAATTGCCATTATCTCAGATGCCACGGTAATCATGAAGCCGTCCTGCCTTACAAAGCCGTTGGCTTTGCCCCCAAGGCCCACTACTACCTCGCGGAGTGCCCTGTCATTCATATCCATTACTCTTTTCCATACAATCTGTCTCGGATCTATATTCAGTGAATTCCCATGATTGAAATGGTTGTCAATGGCTGCGGAAAGCAAATTATTAGCTGTAGTTATTGCATGCATATCTCCCGTAAAATGAAGATTGATATCCTCCATAGGCACTACCTGGGCATAACCGCCCCCTGCAGCTCCGCCTTTCACACCGAAAACCGGACCCAAGGATGGTTCTCTTAAGGCAATTACAGTCTTTTTGCCTATTCTGTTAAGAGCCTGGCCCAAGCCAACTGTAGTTGTTGATTTGCCTTCTCCTGCCGGAGTCGGGGTTATAGCCGTAACCAATACCAGCTTCCCGTCCGGTTTATCCTTTAATCTCTCAAAAATGCCGAGATTGATTTTTGCCTTATATTTTCCGTAAAGCTCCAACTCATCCTCTTGTATTCCCCATTGTTCTGCTATTTCTGATACAGGCTTCATCTTCGCCTGCTGAGCGATTTCTATATCGCTGGGTACTTTAATCTCCATCTGAATCATCCTCCCTTGTATTTTTCGCAACCATATATGCTTATTCTATCCCAAGCAGCGTCACAAAAACGTCTAAAAATGACTTTTGTTGAAATATTTTATGAAAAGCAAAGAGAACGGTTCCTTTTGAACCATCCTCTTTGTTTTTATTATCTTTATGTTAAATAGTACCATTATCCACATGGATATTTTGACCCGTTATTGAAGCTGCTTTGTCAGATATTAAAAATGCTGCTGTTTCAGCAACGGAATCTATGCTTGTTTCTTTTTTCAGTGAAGTGCGTTTATATATCCTATTCTTTTGCTCTGATGTTAATGAATCACTCATCTTTGTTTCCATGAAGCCGGGGACTACACAATTGGAACGTATGCCAATGGATCCCCATTCTCTTGCTGTGTTCTTTGAAAATGCCTCCAGTGCACCTTTTGTAGCTGCATACATACTAAGCCCTTTGTATCCTGTATGGGCCGATACAGAAGAAATATTGACGATACTGCCGCTGATCTTATTTAAAAGCATATTCCTAATAATATACTTTGTCAGCATTATTGGCGAAAAAACATTTATACTAAAGGAAGTATTTAGTTGATCAAGATTAGCATTAGTTACTATTTCATCATAGGCAAATGCCGCATTATTAACCAAACCATCAAACCTTTCCCCACTTTTTTGCAAACCTAATATAAGGTCTTTAATTCGGTCTGTTTGAATTAAGTCAAATTCTTTGTGCAAATAATTAGGATTTGTCTCCAATAATGTGACATTACTATTTGTTTTTCTGCTAAGTCCTATAACCCTGTAAGCTTCTGCAAGCAGGGTCCTGGCAATAGCGCACCCCAAATCCCCGGATGTTCCGGTAACCAAAACTGTTTTCATCTTTTTCTCACCTTTTTCCCAGTATTAGTTTTTTCAATCTTATCCTTGATACTTATAATTCTAGGTATTTTCCACTTCTGAAGCTTATTAGCCAAACAGGCAAATATCCTCTTGTTTATATTCTCCTCTTTGACAGCCAGCACAACATCTGCAGCCAAGATCTTACCCAGCATCTTGTTATCCATACCATAAATAAGAACATCAATTATATTTTCTATCTTTAAAATCTCTTCCTCGACCTCTATAGGGTTAACTATATACCCCCCCACATTTATAAAGTCACTTTCCCTTTGAAGAAATCTTATTTTTCCATCCAAATACTCTACGATATCCCCTGTTTTATACCACTGGTCATTGCTATCAAGGTTGAATTCTCCCATAATACTGCGATGAATGCATAATTCACTGTCTTCAATTTTTATCATATCAGCCATATAGTCTTCTATATGAAAATACTCTCCATCTGCTGCGAACAAGCTTCCTGCTTCTGTAGATGCGTATACATTTGTTATTTTGGCGGAAGGAAACTTCTTCGATAATAATGATTTCAGCTTCTCATCCATTTTTTCACCACCTGAAGTGATGTTTTTTATAGAGTCATATTGATCATTAAGAGTAGGTATAATAAATCTATAGAAGGATGGTGTAGCTGAAACATTTGTTACTTTATAATTCTTCAGCAGAAGGTTTATATCATATTTCCCAGGGTCGTTACCGATAACTACAGTATTTCTATTCATAAAAGCTTGCAGAAAAACTTGAAGCCCCGCAAAGTGTGTGGGGTTATAGCTAAACAACCATATATTATCTGCATATTTTGCGCTCTGCCGTACAGCCCTGGAAGCGCTTGAAAAACTGTGCTTTACCTTCTTTGGTTTCCCTGTGGTGCCGGAGGTAAATAAAGAAACACTCCAATTCTTCTTGTTCTTCTCAATCCTATTATATAAATCTTCCATATCTCTGATTTCAGTATTTATAGAATAGACTTCTTTGATTTCACTATGGCGAAGCCCTTGATGTTGAAGCTCAGTATCACTCCAGTCTCCATCCAGCAATACTACTTCTTTACCAAAAGCGATGGATTTTGCCAAATGAAGAAATACATCCTTTGGATCCTTGCAGTAAATATATTTTTTCAAATCCATGGCATTCATTTGATTTATGAAATCATTATAAGAAATGCTGTACTCTCTTAAGGTATCAATAATAAATACTTTCATTTCTCAAGCCTTTCCAATACGTCTTTAATAGTATCTGGCATGCCTGCTTCAAAAATATCCACTTTAAATACATTTTCAATGTTGACTGTCAAAACTGCCAAGTCTATGGAGTCAAACCCAATATCATTTCTTAAAGAAGCCTCTTCATCCAATATACTTATAGTCTCTCTATCTGAATTTTCGAGTATTTCATTAATTAACTCTAACAGCTTGTTTTTCATGTTTTCCTCCATATAGAACCTCTAGCTATATAAATAATATTTCTGAGCAGAATACGTCCGATAATTCCATGGCGGCAGCCCCCCATGACAGGCCAACACCGAAGCCGGACATTATTACCTTTAATTTTCTGACTTTGACATCATTCTTCAGCTTATCACATATTAAAAATGGGATGGTTGCACCTCCGGTATTCCCGAAGCTATCCATGTTTAGAGGCACTTTATCCAGAGGAATATCGGCCTTTTGTGCTATATGGTTTAACATAAAATTATTCGCTTGATGGAGAAGTACTTTGTCAACATCCTCTGAAGTCCATTCATTTAGTTCAATTACTTCCTTAAGTATTACAGGCACCTCCCTAAGTGCAAAAAGGAAGATTCCCATTCCATCCATTTGAATATGTTCATCCGCTCTTATGTTTCCATCATCGTCCTTTTTCTCGACTTTAGATTCATCTGTACATGGGTATCTGTTTGAACCGGCAGGTATAATCAAACTATTTGCGCCTGAGCCATCGGTTTTTAATATAAAGGAGCTTCCGCTGTTTTCATCAGAAAACTCTACTGCGGTAGCGGACACACCATCGCCAAATATCAAAACTGTCGACTTGTCTTTAGGCGATACCCTTCTGCTTATGGTATCACCTACTACTAATATAATCCTTTTGCATGTTCCGGCTGATATAAACTGACTGGCTAAAAACAAGCCGTATATGTAAGCAGAACAGCCTAAGTTAATATCTAAAGTCAAAGTTGTTATTGGCAATCCAAGCCTGTCTTGCAATATGCAGGAGGTAGCAGGCATTATATAATCGGGTGTTTGAGAAATGAAAATAAGTCCGTCTATGCTTTCTTTCTCCCAACCTATATCTGCAATTAATTTTTCTGCAGCTGCATATCCAAGATCAGATGTTGTTTGACCTTCTTTTGCATAGTACAGCTGCTTTACCCCTATAATGCTTTTCATCTTTTTGACGTAATTCTCATCAAAATAGGGTTTTACCATTTCTTCTATAAGAATTGGGTTGTTAGGCACAGCACAGCATATACCCTTTATTTTTGCATTGTTAAACCTTGCTTTAGCCATGTAACCCTCCCCTTGGCGCTTTCACCATTATGCCTTCCTATCTGATCTGATTAAGTAATTGCTCAGTGTCAGTAATAACAATACCTTCCGGAAATACCCCCTGGCTTGAACATACTGATAGCATATACTCTTCATCAATACTATAGTCATTAAAAAAAGCTGTGTCATGCAGAGCATTAGTTGATAACAACGGAAGTGTCACTCCACTGCCAAGCATTTTTTGATAGCTCTCCCCCATTGTCCAGCACTTATAAAAATACTTCATCTGATCTGGAACTTCTATTTTTAACATCTCTTCATAATCATCTGCAGCAAGTATTGATTTGACCACATCAAAGTCCGAAGCTTTGATCTTCTCTATATCAATACCTATAGGAAAGCTGTCAAAGGCACCTACAATCCAATGACCGGAATGAGAAATATTAAAAAACACTTGCGGCATATTATTTATATAAGGCTTTCCCATTTCATTGCGGAAAACCTCTATATCAGAATTCTTAACCTGGAACATATCACAAATTGTTGCACGTATGATCAAGCTTCCAAGTAAGCTTCTTTCTGCATCCTGCCACCTATAAAACTTTAGTATTTTTTCTTGCTCCTGCTTATCCAGAAAAGAAAGAATCTCCCGAAATAACAGGCCGTCAAGTTTTGTACAGTGCTTTAAAGCAAATATTTTAAGCATTTTACTTTTCAGTATTACCACCCTTATCAAGCACAAATTGAGCTAGAGTTTCTACAGAACGCAAGTGCTTTTTGAACTCCGCAGGTGATATTCCCTGGAGCTTCACATTAAATACCTGTTCTATTCCGGCCACAACATCCAGGGCTTCAACAGAATCCAACCCTAAGCCTTCGCCAAACAAAGGAGTATCATCCCCAATTTCCTCTGGGGTAATATCCTCTAACTCCAAGCGGTTAATTAAAATATCTTCCTTTATAATCTGCTTAATCTTTGCTATATCCATCATAATGGTTACACCTCCTATGCTAATAATGACTTACTTAATCGAAGCTTTTCCTTAACTGTATATTTGAAGGGCTTCATAAAACGATTAATTATTTTAACCATGCTCTTATTCTTAACATTAACACAAAACATCAGCTTGTAGATACCCCTGTTATATTGACGCCAAATTGCTTCTCCCATAAGGAGCATTGCATATCCCATAAGCTGATATTCCTCTTT
>LOES01000127.1 GCA_001515955.1 Clostridia bacterium BRH_c25
TATTGGTATCCGGTTCTGTAGTATCGAAGGAACCGCTATCTGTGATTGGTGAGTAACTTCCGGGGTTCTCCTTTTCATTCACAGAGCTTGCAATGTCCAACATTTTTGCAAAGGCAGCCCTATCAATAAAATCATCGGGGTTGAACTTGCCGTTTACATCTCCGCTGGCATTTACAATACCATTCTTAATCAAAAACTCTACATAGGGCTTATACATCGTAGGAATATACATAGAATCCTTAAAAGCCAGCACAACCGGAGGTGCATCCTTGTCAACCTTCACTCCGAAAGCCAATCCGAGATATTTGGCAACATCCTTTTTGGTAGCATTCGGGTTTCCTGCAAAAGCACTTACATCAAAATCGGAAATAATACCCTGTCCCAAGCAAAAAAGCACTGCATCTCTTGCATATTCAGGAACTTTGAATTTTTCTATAACGCTTGTCTGGTACTTTTCCTCCAATTGTTCCATATTTATATCCTTTTCCCGATTAAACATCCGTGATATACTTACTAATGCGTCATAGTTCTTAACATTATCCCCCGGCTTGAACTGGGTTTCTGAAACGCCGCCCATCAAGCCCTTGCTGTAAACGCTGATGATATGCTGCTCTGCCCAGTGACCATCTATATCGGTAAACTTTGAAGTATTGTTATCTGCATAAGCAACACCGGTTACTGCAAATAGTAGTGCGAACAAAACAACTGCTGCTTTAAATACTTTAAAATTTTTCATCTTATCCTCCTATTTTCTTCTTTATTACAGAATATATTCTGTGGAAGTTGCACAAATCCTGCTTAAAAAGGTAAAAGCAACAAAAAAAACAGAATGACACAAGTTGAACTTGTCATCCTGAACGTAGTGAAGGATCTAAGATTCGACCCAGGCTCAGAATGACATAGGCAAGAATTCGTAGGAGATACTCAGCCGGAAGGCAGTTATTGTTCAAAAATGGGACCAGCCTATGTCACAAAACTGTAATGAAACATCCAAGCTGATACGTACGTCAAATTAATGCAGCAAGAGAAAAAACAATTGCAGCAGGAAGAAAATTATGACGTATTCTTTTTAACTCAATGGTTAACATATTGTTTTTACATAATTCTTTATTACAGTTTCATATATATTCCTGTTACACGCGTATTACACTTGTTTACAATACTGTTACGCTAGAAGGAATAGTGAATTCTGTGTAGAATTATGTTGACCATGTGAAGAATTTAATCAATTTTTTCCTACAGCCTGGAAAGGGGGTGCATAGTATAGGTATAAGTAGAATAGTTGATCAAAGACAAGCTAGTACATGCACAAATAACCAAACCAAAACTAAAAAGATTTCTAAGGAGGAAATAACACGTATGAATAATAAGAAGATACTTGCTCTTCTATTAGCGTTTGCGATGATGTTTTCAACAATAACAACGGCATTCGCTGATACAACAGCAACAATCGGCGCAGATGCCGAGGCACTTAAGACTATCGATGTTCTTCGCGGTGATGATGGTGGAGTAACATCAGAGTATCTTGCAAAAGAAACAACAAGAATGCAGGCAGCTATAATGTACTTAAGACTCAAGGGTCTTGAAGACGAAGCAATGGCATTCACAGGAACAGATAACTTCACAGATGCCAGCACAATGACTTGGGGCGAAGGTAAAGCAATAATGGCTTACCTTAAAGCTAATCCACAGCTCGGCTGGGTTGGTGGAGACGGCGGAAAATTCGAGCCATTTGCAACAATCACAGTTAACCAGTACTACAAGGTTATGCTCGAAGCTCTCGGCTACAAGCAGAACACTGCTGAAGTAGTAGGAGACTTCACTTGGACAGAAGTTATGGAATTCGCAGCTTCAAAGGGCCTTGTAAAGCTCGCTGAAAACACTAAATTCACAAACAACGATTTAGCAGTAGCTACAGTTGAAGGTTTAAAGACAAACGTTAAAGAAACATCAACAACTCTTGTAGCTTCAATGGTAGAAGCAGGAATGATCAACAAGGATGCAGCTATAGCAGCCGGCCTTTATGAAGACGTTACAACTACAGATGCAAAAATTACCGAAGTTAAGGCTATTGCCAATGACAAAGTAGAAGTAATATTTGATTCAGCAGTTGCAAAAGCTTTCGCTGAAAAAGCAGCTAACTACAATGTTGTAGTTAAGGGTTCAACAACAGCACTTGAAGTTAAATCAGCAGTTGCAGAAAGCGATTCAATAGTAGTTATTGAAACAGCAGCTCAGAATGCAGGTACAGCTTACACATTGACAGTAGGAGAAGTATCAATCAACTTTACTGGTATAGCTAAAGTATCCGGCGCACCGGAAATTGATACTGCAAAGAGCATAGACACTGACACAGTAGAAATAGTATTCACAAAAGCTATGGACAAAGCTACGGCTGAAAATGTAGCAAACTACACTTTCGACAAGGGAGTAACTGTTAAAAGTGCAGAGCTCTGGACAAGCCAGGATGACACAAGAAAAACAGTTAAGCTTACAACTGAAGGTATGAAGACAAACAACATCTACAAGCTTACAATACAGGATGTTAAATCATCAGACATGGTTGCTATAAGAACTGTAACAAAGAGCATGGCTGGAACAGCTGATACAAAGGCTCCTACAGTTAGCGGCAACGTAATAGTTAAGAACAACCAGAGAATAATCCTCAACTTCTCAGACGCACACGGTATCGACAAGGCTACAGCAGAAAACATTGAAAACTACTCAATAGACAACGGTCTTGTAATAACAGGTATAGTTGCAAAAGATGAAGTTGATGACGACTATGGCTACTATGATCAGGTAGAAATCAGCACAGAGCCAATGGAAGTCAACAAAAGATACACATTGACAATTGAAAACCTTGCTGACGGATCAGTATCAAAGAACGTTATCTCCAAGGCTATAACAAAGCAGTTCGGCGGTATGTCTGCTGATACTACAGCTCCTAAGACAGGCGCAATAAAAGTGTATGGTGATTCAATGGTTGAAATAGCATTCACAGATACTAACAGAATGGATGCTGCAACATTGACAGATGTAAACAACTACACATTTGACAACGGTTTACAGGTTCTCAAGGCTGAAATCGTAAGACCTACAAAGCCTGATACAGATCTCGGAAAGACAGTTGTATTGACAACATCCACTATGGATACGGCTACAACTTACAAAGTAACAATTGAAAACATCGCCGACGAATTCGGCAATGTAATTACAAAGGTTAACAACAGAAGCATACCAAGATCACAGGGTGCTGATATAAAGCCACCAACAGTAACTAAGGTTGTATGGACCAGCCTCACACAAGTTAAAGTGACATTCGATGAAAGACTTGATGTTAATTCAGCAAATGATCCTGCTAACTATGTACTGAACAACAACCTTGGAGCAGTTCTTAAGGCAGAAGTTTCAGCTAGTGACGATTACAAGGTAGTTAAGCTTACAACAGCTACTCAGGCAACAAACAAGAACTACACAATCACTATCAATGGAGTTATGGACAGACTTGGAAATCCTGTAGTAAATGCAAAAGCATACTTTACTTCACAGGTAGACGGAGCAGATACAGCTATACCTGAAATTGAAAACATCTATGCTCCAAACGACAGAGAAATCAGAGTAACATTTGATGAAGCGGTAGTTGTAACACCAGCTGTTGCACCTGCTGTAAACATGACAATCGACGGTGCAGCATTTACAGCTGATATAGTTGGATTAATTGATGACGAAACTACAGTTATATTAAAGACAAGTGCAGCTATGAACACAAATGATGAAATAACTATAACAGCACTTAACGGAATCAAGGACAAAGCCAACAATGTATTCAAAGTAGATGCTGACGATAAGCCAACATTCTACGGATCAGATGTAGCAGCAGATGCAGTTGAAGTTTCAACTAAGGATCAGCTTAATGTAAGAACTCTTCAGTTCACATTCACAGGCCCTATAAAGCTGGCAAACGGTTCAATGACCGGAACAATAACTGCTAATGGAACAACCTTTGATGCATATGTTGATGAAGATGCTGATCTCAGCACAACACCAACTACAAATGAAGAATTATCAACATTGACACTTGTTAAGCAGGGTTCCGGCGTATTGCCATATGATACAACTTACAAATTCGACTTCAGCACAGCATTAAAGGATTACCTCGGAAATGCAGTAGCTGATGAAGATGTTGACTATGCAGGTTTCACAGCTTATACAACATTACTTGAAGACAAAGATGATCCTGCAATCGACTATGTTGAATCAATAAACACAAAGACAATCAACGTAGTATACAATGAAGAAATCGCAGCTTCAGCACCAGGCTCATACGAAATCAGAAAGAGCGATGGAACAGCTTCCGGCGCAACAATCTCAGCAGCTGTTGACAGTGACGACAAGAACATCGTTAAGTTGACTCTTGGTGGAACATCTCTTAAAGCCGGTGATGTTTACACAATTAAGCCAAAGACCGGCGCTAAGGACATCGCAGGCAACACAGCTACAGTTAAGGACATTTCCTTTGACTTTGTAGCATCTGCAGTAGTAACTACAGATTACATCAAGGGTGTTGCTATAATAGACGGCAGAACAGTAGAAGTAAGAACAACAAAGAGTGTAAGCTCAGATGATATAACAATCAAAAATTCTAAAGGCGATGTAATTCAGGTAACTCCAGGTACTGCAGTAAGCGGAACAGCAGTTAGATTATCCTTGAATGAAGCGCTTTTGGATGACAAAACTTATACAGTAGAAGTTAACGGACTTTCCGGAAACTACAGCTTCACAGGTATCGTTGTAGACGGCGGTATAGATGTGACTAGCAACCTGGTAACCTTCAGCGGCTGGAACACTACAGACTTTGTAGTAACAGTTGTTTACGGCGGCAACACATACTATACAGCAGTTGTAGGCGATGATATCAGTACTGCAACATTATACCCAACAGCTGTTGACGCAGCAGATGGAACAAATGGAACAGCATTTGCTACAGTAGTAGGCGATAACAACTACATGGTAGAAGTATACAGAGCAAACGGAACAGCACCAATCTACGGTCTTGAAATCACACAGTAATAAGCTCTAATACTAAGGCAGTGCATTAATGCACTGCCTTTTCTTTATTCTTTATCAGCTTTCAGCTATCTTACGATACTCACTATAAATCCATCTACTTTTATCTCTTCCCCGGGCTTTACCTGAAGGCTGAAGGTTAAATTTGATGAGTCTTTAGGGACTTCTATACTTAAGCTGTATTGTCTCCACTTATAATCAGGACTGAAATTGTCATATGCATAGTATATCTGATCCGCCTTGACTCTTAACCTGGTAATAAGCTGAGCATCTCTTGTAATTTTCCTTGCATAAAATTTTACATTAATTGTCTTACCCTTCAGCTGTTTGCTCTCAAGCAGAGAGCTTAAATCTGCCCAAATACCTTCAATGTTATTAGAATTGTTATTGATACGCAATGAATTGGCAGCATCTATAAAGTCCTTTCCTCCCATAACTTCCGTCTCAATATTATTTCTTCCCCAAACCACACCGAATCTATCCGTAAAACCTTTTGTACTAATCTGGAAGTCTGTTTCAAATACCTGCTCGTATACAGCATATATATAATACTTGCAGCTTTCCAACAATCCCTGTACCGGCTGACTCTTCTTGCTTGCAATAAAATCCTTTATCTGCTTTTGGCTGATGATTTTATTCTTGGCTTTAACTTTGTTATCATATTTAAGATTCAACGACACATCGTAGTCATTCTGCTCTTCAATTTTAATGGAAAACTCATCTCTTGCACTGGTATATATTTCTCTGCCTTTGCTTTTTACGGTCCAGGTCAGATTCTCTATAAGATGATACGGATCCATTTCAATTCTATCATATTTGCAGTATAGCCTATTTACACCATTTGTGCTGGCAATACGGGTGTCAAAATCAATATCCACCTGCATTTCCTCATCTTCAATGATGAAGACATCCCTGGCGTCCTTTAGCTTCAAAGCAATAAGCAATTCCTTTGATAGCTTTTCTCTTACGGCTTTGTCCGGAAAAAGCTGATTTACCTTGATATTCAGCAGTACAGGATCTATTGCATAATCTCTTGTGATATTGCCTTCTTCTTTTATAGCTGCAATATAGTATTTGACAGCATCCTCATATTTTTTACCGCTTTCATATACTCTTCCCAGGTTATAATGAAACTCCACCGCCGGCAGTATTGCAATCGCTTTTTTCTGATAGCTTTCAGCCATAGACGGATTTTTTGCCAGGTATGCACATACTGCTGCATTGTTATATGCTACTGCATCATTGGTATTGTAGTTTGTAGACTGTATGAAGCTGTCGGCAGCCATATCATACAACTCCATAGCATAATTGCACAATCCGAGCTTGAAATATACTGAAGCCTTTTGCTGCTTGCTTATTGTCTTTAGATTCGTCAGCCTCAGGTACTCACTCTGGGCATCCTTGTGATTTCCCTGATCGTACAGTTCATCTGCTTTGAGCAGCATGACAGGGAAAGTAAGTTTAACAATATCGGGGGGATCAATGGTATTTATTTTTTTGCCGGTTTCAGCCAACCCAAAAAATTGTGTGGATATATTAGCTGTAGATATCAGTAATATAAGTACGAGCACGAATATTGCAGTTTTTTCAAAGTTAAGCTTGAACAGTCCCCTCACCCCCTATGCGTTTTGCGAAGCATATATTAATATTGTATTACAAAAATACAAAACCTGCAATTAATTTACATAATGTATCTTTTACTTTATAGTATAGAATTATATAATAGTAAGGTACATTAGTGAAAAGGCTGCATAAGATAACATCTTTTGGGGTATCGTCATTCTGAACGCAGTGAAGAATCTTCTAAAGATACTTCGCTGTCGCTCAGTATGACATTTGTACCGCTTTCAATTTTGTCTTGTTGAGAATTTCAGAATCGTCATTCTGAACGTAGTGAAGAATCTTTCTCAAAGATACTTCGCTCCGCTCAGTATGACAGAAAACTTTTTTACTGATTTGAAAACTTTTTTGATTTTTATCCGTATAAAATATATGTAAAGGTAAAAGTAAATTAAGGGGGAAAATAATGAAGAACAGGAAAAAGCTGATTATTATAGCATCTATTGTACTTGTAGTCATGGCAATAGGTGCTGTAAGGATAATAACCTCAAACCGGAGCAAGGTAAAGGAAGTAGACATAGAAAAGGTGGAAGCAACGAATCTTTCGCAGACAATCTCTGTGACAGGAAACATTGACGCTGCCAATAAAGAAGAGCTCTCACTGCCAACACAGCAAAAGGTTATCGAAGTATATGCACATGAGGGACAGGAAGTTAAAGAAGGAGCCAAGCTGCTGAAAATGGATTCAACTGACTACGAATACCAGCTCAGAAAGTATGAACTGGCCCTTGAGCTTGCCAATATGGACCTTCAAAGGCTTCTGAATACCGGAAGCATAAATGACAAAAAAGCCCTGGAAAATGCAGTGAGAATCGCTGAAATAAATCTTCACAGCGCGGAGACAGCCTATAATGAAGCAAAAAGAAAATATGACCAAACCAACATCCTCTATGAAAGTGGGGCAGTTTCCAAGGAGGACTATGAAACTGCGCTTAAATCTATGAACGATTCCAAAAACAAAATGGAGCTGTCTACAATGGAGCTTGATAATGCCAGGGATTCCCTTAAGGATTTCGGCGTAAACAACAGCGATCAGATTAATGGAAAGCGGAACCAGGTGGAAAGCGCAAAGGCCGATATTGCCAATGTAAAGGATAAAATTGAAAAAAGCATGATGAAATCAAGCATCAATGGCAGAGTAGTACAGCTTGATGTAAAGCCGAACCAATATCCCACAGCTGAAAACAGTATTGTAGCAATATATGACCTTTCACAATACAAGGTGAAGGTACTTGTCAGCCAATATGATGCGGTAAGTATCAGCAAGGGACAGAAATCATCAGTAAAGGTAAAGGGAATAAGTACTCAGTACAAGGGCACTGTTACCGCCATAGGAGACGCAGCGGTCATTACCGTGGAGGGAACAAACAAAGAGCCTAAGGTTGAAGTCGAAGTGACTCTTGATAATCCCGATGACAGGATAAAGGTTGGCTATGAGGCGGATATAGATATCACACTCCAGGAAAGTACAGACTCCACAGCAGTCAGCTTTGAGTCGATATTGGAAGATGAGGACGGCAAAAAATATGTTTTTGCGGTTGAAAACAATAAAGCGGTAAAAAGATTTGTACAGACAGGTATGGAGACAGATTTTGAAATACAGATACTTGAGGGCTTAAAAGCAGGTGATTCATATGTGAAGAACCCGCCTGCAACGCTTAAGGACGGAGACCCGGTGAAGCAGTCAGGGGGTAAAGCTAGTGATAATAAAAGTTGAGAACCTTACAAAAATATATGATACAGGTAAGATACAGGTTGAAGCCTTAAAGAACATCAGCCTGGAGATAGAAAAAAATGAATATGTTGCAGTAATGGGTGCCTCCGGCTCGGGAAAATCAACGCTTATGAACATACTGGGCTGCCTTGACAGGCTTACGGAGGGAAAATACATTCTGGACGACGTGGACGTATCCACTCTCGACGGTAATGAGCTTGCAGCCATAAGAAATAGAAAGATCGGCTTTGTTTTTCAGGCCTTTAATCTTCTCCCCAGGCTGAGTGCTCTTGGCAATGTGGAGCTTCCCATGGTCTATGCAGGAATGTCCTCTGTAGAAAGGCTCAGGAAGGCCAAAGCCGCTCTTGACAGGGTAGGCTTGACCGACAGAATGCACCACAAGCCAAATGAGCTTTCCGGAGGCCAGAAGCAGAGAGTCGCTATAGCAAGAGCTCTTGTGAACGATCCTGCTATAATACTGGCGGATGAACCTACCGGCAATCTTGACACAAGGTCAAGTGAAGAGATAATGGATATATTTGAAGGACTGAACAATGAAGGTGTTACAATAGTGATGGTCACCCATGAGCAGGATATATCCCAGCATACCAAAAGGGCAGTAGTGTTCAGAGACGGTGAGATCATATCGGATAAACAGGTCGAAAACAGAATAGTGCGGGGAGGGATAACATCATGAACTTGATGGAAAGCTTTATATCAGCCCTCCAAAGTGTCAGATCGAACAAAATGCGCTCCTTCCTGACCATGCTGGGTATAATAATCGGTATTTCTTCAGTTATAACTATAGTATCAATAGGTCAGGGCGGAAAAGCAGCCATAGTCGGTGAATTCGACAGCTTGGGAACCAACGTTATAAATGTTAATGTAAAATCGACGAACAATGATATTGAAGACAGAGATTATCTCACCCTTAAGGATGCTGAGCTTATAAAAGCGAAAATCCCTGAAGTCACGTCGGTAGTCCCTGCAACAGGCAACATGGGACAAATTAAAACAGAAAAGGAAAGTAAGTTTTCTGAAATAGACGGTGTAACCCATGACTTTCCCAAGCTGATGAAAATGGATATGCTGGCAGGAAGATTCCTCAATGAGCGGGATGTCGAGTCAGCAAAAAACGTGATAGTAATTGATGAAATAACAGCGAAAAAACTCTTCAAGGACCCGGCGAAAGCTATAGGAGAAAAGGTCAAGGTTACAGTCCAGGACAATAATACCAACCTGACAGTAATAGGTGTCACTGAAAGCGCAAGCGGCGGTATGGCGGCAATGTTCGGGGATAACTATCCTGGCATCGGGTATACACCTATCACTATAAGCGAAAGAGTTTTTCCAGATCCAAAAATCACATTTTTTTCGGTTATGCTTGAAAATATGGATAACTCCAAGGAAGTAGCAACCAAGATAGTGCATTTGCTTGAGCA
>LOES01000128.1 GCA_001515955.1 Clostridia bacterium BRH_c25
AAGTATTTACATTGGGTAAAGTGCGAATTCAATAACAATCAAGGAAACATTTAGGCGAAATCTGAATTAAGAATGTAAAATGTTTTTCGCGAAATGCATAGCTATGCACATATATTTAAGGAAATACAGTCATATAATTAAGTAATAAATGATGCATAAGGCGGGGATGTAATGTCGGAAGGTGAGTTTTTTACATTTAGAGAGTATATGAGAAAGGACCAGGAACTGTTATCACCTTCGGCCGAAGATTATATGGAAATGATATATAGACTTTCCAGGAATAATGGTTTTACGAGGGTGAACGACCTTGCTTCAGCATTGAATGTACAACCGCCGTCTGTTACCAAAATGATACAGAAACTGGCAGAATTAAAGCTTTTAAAGTATGAGAAGTATGGAGTAATCATGCTTGAGCCCAATGGGATTGAAATTGGTAAAGCACTGCTCAAGCGCCATAATTTAGTAGAAAAATTTCTTGAATTATTAAATGTAACTGAGGGATTATTAGAGGAAACGGAGAAAATTGAACATACAATAAATGAAGAAGTATTATGTGGAATGAAGGATCTGGTAGATTTTTTCAACGATCATCCCAAATTACTTGAGATGTTTTATGAATATAGAAAAATGCGGTTTAACAAATAAAAAGTGCGGGGCATGCTAAAGCTTTGTCCCGTACTTTTTACGTTAAATATAAAGAACTATACAAATAATCTCCAGACAATAGTTGTTATAAAGCATACAACGAAGGCTATCCCTGTTGGAATAAGTGCTGAGAGTGCTGTCCATTTTAAGCTTCCTGTTTCTTTCTTTATAGTCAGTAATGTGGTAGCGCAGGGCCAGTGGAGCAGGCTGAACAGCATAACATTCAATACTGTAAGATAGGTCCAGCCATTGTTAAGCAATATTTCTCTAAGAGAATCTATACTTTCAAATTCAATCATAGCCCCTGTTGATAAATATAACATCATAAGTATTGGAAGTACAATTTCATTAGCCGGCAGTCCCAGAATAAAGGCTATTAGTATAAATCCATCGAGGCCTATCATTCTGGCGACTGGATCAAGGAAAGCTGCCGCATGGCCTATAATGCTTAAATCGCCGATATACATATTTCCAAGTATCCAGGTTATTGCACCGGCGGGGACTGCTATAATTACAGCTCTCCAAAGGACAAATATGGTTCTGTCAACTATAGATGTATATAGAACTCTTCCTATTTGAGGTATTCTATAAGGAGGAAGCTCTAGGGTAAAGGTAGAAGGAATTCCTTTTAATATTGTTTTAGATAGTATATAGGATACTAGCAGAGTTACAGCTATACCAAGGAGAACTAATCCGGTTATTGAGAGGACAGGTAGAATACCTGGCCCTATACCTTCTTTTGAAACAAGAAAAGCTGTAGAAATCGCTATCAAAGTGGGAAATCTTCCGTTGCAGGGAACAAAGTTGTTTGTTAAGATTGCAATAAGCCTTTCTCTGGGAGAATCGATTATTCTACAGGCTATTATTCCGGCTGCATTGCAGCCAAAGCCCATACACATGGTCAAGCACTGCTTGCCATGGGCACAAGCCTTTTTGAACAGGTGATCAAGATTAAAGGCTACTCTGGGCAAGTATCCCAAGTCCTCAAGTATTGTAAAGAGAGGGAAGAATATTGCCATAGGGGGAAGCATAACAGATACAACCCATGCCAGAGTCCTGTACAGTCCAAGTATGAGAACTCCGTGCAGCCACACCGGTGCATTCATATTGTTAAACCACAAGGTTAATTTATCCTCAATTCCAAAGAGAAAATCTGCTATCATTGCAGAAGGAACATTTGCTCCCGTAATAGTAATCCAGAATACTAATGCTAAGGTAAAAAGCATCAGCGGAATTCCAAAAACCTTTGAGGTGATATAATTATCAATTATTCTGTCTCTGTTAAGCTTGGCCTTATCTGTTTTTACATACATGGCGCTTATTTCTTCTGCCATTTTATAAATCTGCTCTGAAATGTCATCCCGGATAATACTTTTATCATAATGTGATGCAGCTGTATTTGTTACTTTCTGTATTTCTTCCAAGGGCTCCTTGGAAATATTATTGAAGATAGAATCCATTAGCTTTGTATCACCGTCTATAACTCTTAAGGCAAGCCATCTGGGATTTATTCCACTTATGTTTTTTTCAATAAAGGGCTGTATGGATTTAATCTTTTCTTCTAAATAATTCTGGTATTTTACGGCTTTTGGCTTTGGCTTAATCCGGCCTGCAGTAACTTTGTACACAGCTTCTTTGAGCTCTTTTATACCTATACCGTTTCTGGCTGCACATAATACTACTGGAATACCCAGTTCTTTTTCTATACCTTGCCCATCTATTATTATATTTTTTTTCTTTGCCTCGTCTATGAGATTTATACATAACACTACATTATCAGTAAGCTCTATAATTTGATAAACAAGGTGCAGATTTCTTTCAAGACAGGTGGCATCAGTTACTACTATTACTGCATCTGAATTTCCAAAACATAAAAAATCCCTTGCCACTTCCTCTTCTACAGAGGACGCGAACAGTGAATAAGTGCCTGGAAGGTCTACAAGTATGTTTTCCTTACCGTTGTGTGTAAATTCTCCCCTTGCGCTTACTACTGTTTTACCGGGCCAGTTGCCAGTATGCTGATGAAGCCCTGTTAATGCGTTGAAAACAGTACTTTTACCCGTATTCGGATTACCGGCAAGTGCAATGACATACTGCTCCTCTTTCTTATCAATTTTAAACATATCTGTCAAGGCATTGCTTTGAGTGGATTGAAATGTTAAACCCATATTGAACCTCCTAAATTATCATTGCTTTTTAAAGGCAGGTTTTGATCTGCTTAAATATAGAATCAATCTTGATTGACAGCTATCAAGGATGCCTCTTCTCTTCTAAAAGCTATCATTGCGCCACGTATATTGTATACTGTGGGGTCCCCTGACGGACCTTTTCTTACCACCTCTATTCGGGCACCTTTGGTCAGACCAAGTGCAAGGAATCTCTCTCTTAACATTCCAGTCGCCGATAAGCTTTCAACAGTAACATGACTTCCATCGGATATGTTATCAAGTTTCAACATAGAATTCCCTCCTAAAATTAATGATTCAAGAGATATTAGCTTAAGATAAATGTTTTAGCTTAAACTAATATCATAATATGCAACCTCAGCATTAAGGTTCCATAATATTACCAAAATTTTATAGTATCAGGAATAGCTGCCTGGACTAATATAAATGGAAAAATACAAACATACAAGGGCAACCTCATAAAGACTTATCATAAAAATAGTGCTGCCGGAATAGTATTATTAAGTGTACAAACAGTCTTTGAGGAGGGTTGAAATGAAGATAAGGTCATTGTTCACCGCAGCTTTTCTAATATTTTTGGTTACGGCTTTCTATTTTTTTTCAAAAGATCTAGTTGAAGAGCTTGATATGAAAGGTTCCGGTCCCAAACCGATCCGGTGCAAGGTTGAAGAAGTATTGGACGAGAGTATTGAATCAGAAGCTTTGGATAATACGGAGGTTGGATATGGATTATCGTTGTTTTCAGGGGGACAATTAATAAAGGTGAAGGTTTCAGAAGGTGTACATAAAGGCAAAACAATATTGATAGATAATACAAAAATGAATGTTCATACAAACAGCAATGTGGTTGAACCCAATGATGATATTCTGGCATTTTTGGAAGAAGATATGGAGGGAAAATTAATTGGCGGTTTACTCTATGAGATAGTAAGGACAAATCACATGTACATGCTTATAACAGCATTTTTTATCATACTTATAGCATTTGGAGGTATGAAGGGGTTTAAGTCTATTATATCCCTTTCTATAACATTCATCGCGATCATTAATGTTATGCTGCCGTTGATTCTTAAAGGACACAGCCCTTTTACCACGTCAATTTTCATTTGCATTCTCGTAACCTTAACTACCTTTATTATATCAAACGGCTTTACCATGAAAACCTTCAATTCGGTTTTGGGTACTACAGGAGGAGTATTGACGGCAGGATTAATCGCATATATCATGGGGAACCTGTCAAAGCTTACAGGCTTGGGGAATGAAGAAGCACAAATGCTTCTGTTTGTTCCCGGAAACATCAAATTGGATTTCCGGGGACTGCTGTTCTCAGGCATTATTATGGGTGCATTAGGAGCGGTAATGGATGTCAGCATGTCTATCGCATCGGCAATAAATGAAATAGAATCGGCAAAACCTAATATCAGCTCAGGAGAGCTTATTGGTGCAGGTATGAATGTCGGGCGTGACATTATGGGAACCATGTCGAATACATTGATTCTGGCTTATATAGGCGGATCAATCCACTTAGTGATGATACTCATGGTCTACAATTATCCTTTAAGAAGTATATTAAGCATGGACATGATAACCTCCGAAATAGTCAGAGCGGTTTCAGGCAGTATTGGGTTAGTATTTACAATTCCTATAACTGCATTTATATCAGGCAGCATCGGCAGGAGAAGAAAGAGGATTTGGGGATAAGGTACAACAAACATAATAACCAAAGATTAATCAGCTGTTGATTTCCGGAACACCCCTCTCTAATTTTTCTTTTTTTAGCTGCATGGTAAATGAAGATTTTGTAAAAATGATTCCCGCAGCGAATGCTGTAAAAGGCACTACTGTTACAAGACCAAAGCTGCCTACCAGGGTGTGAAGTATTTCGGCGGAGACATACTTGAGATTCATAATATTAAGTGTCGGTGTGCCCTGTGCCATAAATACCATCATAAGTGCAATATATCCTCCGGAATAGGCTAAAAGCAAAGTGGTTGTCATGGTCCCGATGACCGCACGTCCGATGTTAAAGCCGGACTTTATGGCGTTCTCCGCTGTTATATCAGGATTTTGTTCTACCAATTCATAAACAGCTGCAGAAATATCCATGGCAACATCCATTAAAGCACCTGAGGAAGCAATGAATATAGCAGCGATAAAAATTTCCGTCAGATTTAAATGGGCATATCCCGAATAGAGCAAGCTTTCAGAAAAAGGCATAACAGCGCCGTGGATATTGAAATATTTGCCGAACATAATTGCAAGTATACATGTCAGAAGAGTACCGGATAAAGAGCCTAAAGCAGCCACAAAAGATTTTCGATTAAAGCCTCCTACCAGTATAATAATGATTAATGTAAGCAGTATCACCACAACCATGGAAACCACTATGGGATTCCAGCCTTTTAATAAGCTTGGGATAAGAACCTTCCACAGCATCAAGACCGTAAGCATGAAGGAAAGAAGGGCTTTAGCACCTACCCAGCCGGCAAAACCGATGAGCAGTATAATGAAAGCTCCAAACAGCAGAAGCTCCAAGTTGATCCGGTAATGATCAATTATATTTGCAAACAGGATTTGATTTCCTTGCAAATTTAACACGACAAAGGCTTTGTCCCCCTTGGCAAATATTTTATCAAACTCCAGCTTGCCCATCATCCGGTTAATGCCTTCAATTTCTTGGCCTTTGAAGGGACCGCTCAGAATACGGAGGGTGCATACTTGTTCACCTTGGAGGATAATTCCGGTACTGTATAACATGGAGTCATCCGTATCCACAACAAGGGCAGACACCCGCTGGCTGTCGGGGTACTGATTTGTGGGGAAGCCGGTGGGCAGTAAAAACAGAATTAGAGCAATAAAAGTGACAATGATTACGGATATCCGATCCGGATTTAGATGTCGTTTAAACATTAATAACATATCCTTTCTAGGCTGCATGATTAAAGAGAAGATAGAGGCCAAACAGCGTGACCTCTACCAAAACATAGCATATCCGCTATATATAAATAGTACAGAGTATCTATTATTTCACCTTTGTGATGGAAGCAATTTTTTTATAAATGTCTGTGTTATCATAAGAGCCGTTGAATAATTCTTGTCCGGCTCCTATCGCGTATACCGGAACAGGAAGGCCTGTATGGGAATAAGTACTGAAATTCAAGCCTGCCTTATTGTTAAGAATATGGGACAGGGTTACAGTCAGTGGTTCATAACTTCCGTATAAAACCTGTTCATTGCTGGACAGTTTTCTTTCAGAGCTGCTGATCATACTGCGCTTTAACGAATCTCTCAATGTAGCAGTTTCAGCTTCTGTCAATACAAGGTCAGGTATATTTTTAGCATCTGCATCTGTTGCTGCTATCAATCCATAAGCTGTTTTAATCTGAGGATACAGATCTTCCAGTCTGGAATCCGCTAAGGTGTGTGCTTTTCTGTACTGATCAACAATTTTGTCAAACTCTATATATGACATGGTTTGCTTTTCTAGTTTTTTGAAGAAGGTTTGGTATGCTGTGCCTGCAAATCCGATAGACAAGCCGCCGCACTCATGGTCACCCGTTACGACGATCAATGTCTCTTTAGGATACTTGTCATATACTTTCTTTGCTTCTAAAATCGCATCATTGAATTCGATAGTATCCTGGATAGAAGCGGCAGCATCATTTGCATGGTTTGCCCAGTCAATCTTGCCTGCTTCAACCATCATGAAATATCCTTTAGGATTATCCAATACGTCGATACCCTTTCTTACGTAATCGGAAAGCTTCAATTCGCCTTCTTTCCTGTCTATCTCAAAGGGCATTGCCATATCTTTATCCATTTGAGGGTTGATGGCAATGACTTTACTGGAGCTGGCGTTTAAAGCTAAAATATCTTCCTTTGTATTTGCAATTTTGTATCCGTTTCTTCTAGCAACATCCAGTACGTTTTCCGGCTTTTCTAATTTGCTGTTTTTACCTGTAGGGTCTTTAAAACCGCCGCCGCCAAAATAATCGAAGTCACTGTTTGCCAATTGTAATGCGATATCATAATAATTGTTTCTGCTTTCCTGGTTTGCATAAAATACCGCAGGGGTTGCATGGTCGATTGAAACACTGGATATAACACCTATTTTATAGCCCTTTGTTTTTAATGCTCTGGTAATGGGATCAAATTTTGTCTTTTTTGTCGGATCCATATTGATTATACCGTTTCCTGTTTTGATACCGGAGGCTATAGAAGTACCTGTAGAAGCTGAATCAGGGATGAATGAGTCGCTGTCAAAGGTTGCGGCAACTCCGGAAGCCGGGAAATTGGTAAAATCCAAAGGTCTTGTTTGCGGTGTTTTTGTACTCATCTGAGCACCTAAATACATCTCGGCAGCACTGATTTGAGGAAAGCTGGTGCCGTCACCTATGAATAAGAAAACATATTTTGGTGCTGTCCCGCTGTAAGTATTGTTTGTCTGGGAAAAAGCTTGAGCAAAGGTGCCTTGAAAAGCTAAAACGGTGAATAGGACTGATAGGATAAGTAGTAATGAAAGAAAGGAAAATAGGCGCTTTTTCATTTTAAACATCTTAATACCTCCAATTTTAATTACTTTATTGATAGTATAATGAAACAATATTATAATTCTGTTATTTGGATTTTAATTCTAGGTTAAATTATTTAAAATTGGAAAGAAATATGGGGTCAGGCTTGAATTATTCTCTTTCTTTAAAGAGGAATGATTCAAGCCTGACCCCATAAGACCATTATGTAAAAAAGGAGGTGGTTAAAGTGAAGTAATCATTCAATTAGTTATTTTTCAGGGGATTTTCTTGTATTTTTTCCATGATTGCATCCGCTTGGGCCTGAGTAATAACGTTGTCTTCCACCAGCTTGCTTAAGGAACCGCCGCCCCGGTTGTTTGGTTTGCCGTCTTGAGGAGGCGTTGGCTGTCCGTTTTGTTCGTTATTGTCTTGCCCGCTTTGCGGCGTTTTTTTCGGCCGGTCTTGCCCATCTGTGCTTTGCGCTCTAGAGGTAAGTGCTTCCAAGACCTGGTCCGCCTGAGCCTGATCTATTGTTCCAGCTGCCACGAGTGAATTGATACCAGTCTCCATATTCTTTTTCATTTCTTCCGAGTCCGGTATGCTATTTTGTGCATTATTTGCATTTGCGCCGGTAGTATCCGAGTCTGTCTTTGCAGGTGGCTGGGGTGCGTCTGCATTTGCACCGGGCACTGCTTCAGCCGGCTGGTCGGTAGTATTTGAATCAGGGGCATCGGTTTGATTTACAGCAATTGAACTTTCATCACTTGTTTGAGCCGCCGGGCTTTCTTCATTCTTACCTTGACATCCGGTTAGCGCGGCAACCAGCATACTCAAAATGAGCACCACTATTGCCATACGTTGTACGTTTTTAAGCTTTTTCATTGAATATATCCCTCCGTTGGAAAATTTTATTATGTACCGGCTTATAGATAATGAACTCTAAAGCTTAGAGTGTCTTATCCATAAATTGAACTATAATTATTATAAGGGATTCATAGGGGGATTATATGGA
Source organism: Clostridia bacterium BRH_c25 (assembly GCA_001515955.1). The sequence continues at coordinate 8,355 of LOES01000128.1, forward strand.
AATAGCGCGGCAACTGTGTGGCAACTATGTGGCACTAAAAATCCACATCTACCATGACTATTTATACACAACTATAATAATATGAAATTATAGCTTAACCTGATGCACAAGAAGCCCTCCACTTCTAAGCTACATTCCATGCATAAAACATCTAAGGTACTAAAGAGCCCGACATTATCGGCATCTAGGGCAGGGATTGCCCGAAGTTACGCTTAGGGGTTAATGCCTGTCCCTTGTCCCAGTTTTGCTAATTCTATCCACTTTATTAACAGTGTAATTAAGAGTAAAAAAAATAAAAACTCCTGAATAATCAGGAGTTTTAAAGCTTTATAAAATTTTAACAGCAGAATAATATTATAAATTATCTGTAATATGTTCTATGGGAACATTTAAATCTCCAATAAATTCAATTAACAAATTAAAAATATCTGGTTTCATGTGTCCAATCACCATATATTTCAAATTATCTTTTTTAAAATAATATAATTGTTCTACTTTTATATATCCACGCAATTTATTTCCGGTTATAGGGTCAAAATCATCAAAGACTACAGGAAAGTTACCAGGATATCTCATTTTTATATCATGCTGTTTTTCATTTTTAAAAGAAGACATTACATTACAAATCATATCATAGTCTAGACCTTGTATAGTTCCTGTATCCTGATATAAGACAACAAAAGAATGTTTGTTTAAGGTATTACCCCGATCCTTGTAGCTATCAACTACAATAATATCCCCCACATTACACATCATTATTGTTCTCCTAAAGTATCTTTAGTTTTTCTCTATAATAATTTTCTTTTTTCCAGATAAAACTATATCCGACCAATTAACAGGTGTTACATCTTCTAATGCTTCTTTAGTAGAAACAATAATAGATTTTTTATTAGCTATTTTATTTAAATCAAGTTTCTTATAATTTTCTTTATTCACGATGTACACCTTCTTTCTATGAACTATAGTTTTTTGTTTCTTAATAGAGTCTTTATCCTTGTCCATATTTATCACCTCAATAATACATATTCATCATAATATGTATTATTCCAAGGAATAAGAAGATTTAGACAAGTATCTTTGTTATCTATAGTATACGCTATGTAAATTGATGTGTAAAGTGTCAATTGGGTTAAATTGGTTATAAGGAGTTGTTTCAGGTTACCTTGACGATTACATCACCGACCTGTATCTTCACAACTTCGGACATGGAGGTTGTTTCAGGGAACCAGGCTATTATGTTTCCATTTCTGTCAAGGCAGCAGTCCTTTTGTTCCGACACTCTTCCGTCAGTATAGGTTAATTGGATAAATACCCCATAGTATGAGCCACTCGCTGTACTTACATTACTTAAAAGGTCAACTGGCATACCGGAATCACTGAGGGTAGTTGTATTGGCAATTAGAAGCATATCAGTCATTGTAATGCTATCGATTTGCAGCTCTTTTCCACACATTGTCACAGTTTTTGATTTGTTGGGATTTTGTACAGTTACTGTATTATCTTTATTTTCTATTAGCTCAAAGCTTACAGACCAATTGCCACTAATAAGTTCATCAGGCCATGTCTTTCCTGCTACCTCAGACCAGTTGCAACGTAATTCATCAACTGTTAGAGTAACAATTCTTTCAGAAAAATTGCTTGGGAAGTTCCATGTGTAGTAGCAAAACAAAGTTTTACTATCTTCCGAAAGCTTCGTGTAAATGCCACCAGCTATACTAGATTCAAAGATGTTATTACCTTTTTTATCACATAGGATAATGTTAGGATTCATACCATTTCCAAAGGCCTTACCGTTATCTTTTTCAAATGTGAGCAAGACAACGGCAGTATCTTTGCAAATGTGTGAGGAAACAATATTCAAAGTTACGCCATTATCACTATCAGATAGTCCTATATAATGTGTGTCTTCAACATCGAGATGAAGTACTTCCGCCAGTAGCTCTCTAAAATTAGAGGAAGCGGCATATGCTGTTAGACTTAATGCAAAAATCAATGTAAAGCATGCAGCTAATATACTCCATCTTAACCTTTCATTTTTCATAATGCAATTCCTTCTTTCTCAAGATAAGATTTCCTTTTTTTTCGAGTGCAAGTTTTGAATATATGGTTTGTTTGCACATTATCTTTCAATATATATTTACAATATTATTTCCCCTTGCTCCTGCTTCTTCAGAAGATAAAAACTTTTGAATACTCCTCCAGCTTAGCCTTTCCGGTAATATGAAAGCTTTTATCTTGATAAACTATGAAGTCCTCTTCAATACATTCCTTAATCGAACGGTTCAGGCTTCTAAGCGGAGCGCACACTTCCTGGGATAGTTTTTGCTTGGTCAGATTACCTAAGTCCCCGATTTTATCATGAGTATAAATGCTGTATAGAATGCGGTCTTTTATTGAAAGAAACGACAGTTTCATAGTTCTGGATGTACTGGTAACCAGCTTTAAGGACAACTGCTCAAGAATGTACCTGGTAAAATCAAAATCATTTTTCATCCATTCAAACACCATGTTTTTATGAACAAGAATCGCTTCACAATCGGTTTTTGCCGATATTCCAAAGGTAGCAATCTGTTCGTTAAAAAGCTCCAGCTCACCAAAAACACTATAGCTGTCATAACTGAATATTGAGATCAAGGCCCCGGAATAGTTTTCCCTATAGACCTCTGCTTTTCCGGCTGTCAATATGTACAAGTATTCGTTATCCTCATAAGGAAACAAAATACTGCTTCCTTTACTGTATTTTTTGTATAAAAAGCTTTTTCTGACTTGGGAAGGCACTGTATCCAGCAAGTGCCTCAAATCGTTTTCCATGCTTCATTCCCCCAAAAACCTGATTTTGGGTCATTTGACCTATAAATAGTATAGACTATGATCTATACTGATGTCAAAACCAGGAACAATTGTAAAGCAGCTTTGGCCCACGATCTATATATTTCACGAAAAACATTATAAATTATTAATTCGGGAGGTATTTATGAGGAAAATAATTATTGATACTGATACCGGCAGTGATGATGCAGTTGCCCTGATCATGGCTTTAAAATCAAGGGAAGTGAAGGTGGAAGCTATCACTACGGTTTGTGGAAATGTCCCCCTTGATTATGCCACAAAGAATGCTCTGATGACCATCGAAATAACAGATGCAGAACATCCGCCGGTTTTTGCCGGAGCAGGAAAACCTTTATTCCGCAATTTGGTAACGGCAGTGAATGTCCATGGGAATGATGGAATGGGAGACTGTGGTTTGATAAACCCAACCTTAAAGACTGAGAAAAAGCATGCTGTTGATGCTATTTTGGACATAGTTGAAAGCAACCCGGAGGAGATCGAGATTGTCACAATTGGCCCGGCAACCAACATAGCTCTTGCTGTTTTAAAGGCACCGGACATAATGAAAAAGGTCAAGCATATTTATTCTATGGGGACAAGCGGGTTTGGTCCGGGAAATACTACACCTGCAGCAGAATTTAACGTATATGTGGACGCGGAGGCCTACGGTATAATGCTGAAAGCCGGCATCCCCCTTACAATCATTGGCTTTGATATGTGTTTAGGAGAAGCAGCACTTAACAAATCCGACATAGAATACCTCTTAAGCAGCGGAAACAAGGCGGCTGAGTTCTCTGTAAAGTGCAATAAAGAGCTGCTGAACTACAATTTGCATAGAAGCGGAGATTATATGATAGATTTGCCTGATGCTGTTGCTATGGGAGTTGTACTGTGGCCAGAAATAATCCTGGAAGCCAAGGAGTGTTACTGCTACACCTGCACAATTGAAGAAGCGGCTTATGGACAGGTCATTATAAATGACGGCAGCAAGCTTGCCATTTCCGACGGGTTTGCCGGAAATGCTCCAAACGCTATGGTCTGCAAATCTCTTGATAATAAGCTTTTTAAAAGCAAAATGCTCGGACTATTGGTTCAAGGATAGTCATAATTTACCTGTCCCCATGTCCCTGCAAGTTGTTTATGGCTGCTCCTGATAAGGAAGCAGCTTTTCTGGGATTAAAGGAATGATATCCTCCATTTTTGCCTTTCCGTAATACGTAACATGGATTTGCTATAGTTGATATTAATGAATATGAAAAATTAAAGGCTTCACTGAAGCTGATGTCACAACTTGCCCAAGAAGAGCAGGTTTTTTTATGCTCTGACACGGTTCAAATTGTATCTGAATATTCATAGACCGGCTATATAAAGCCAAGTGATTATGCATTTATCAAATTGCGAAACAAGTCGAATAATGCGGACGAATTATTGGGAATATTATGGTTATAGGGGAGGAATTTGTAAGGTATTAATGGAAATCTATATTTTAAAAGCATGGTACATTATGTGTGTTAAAGACACTTTCACTTATTGTTGCATATACCGGAACATTCGGACACTATGCTGGCTAAGTTGTTTATAGCAATAGGATTGCTACATTACAGCAATAGGGACATTGTACTTATCCCCTGGTCCCTGAAGATACTGGGATCGCCGAGCTTCGGCTAAGGTTAATAATACGAAGTTACCTAGAATTTATCCAAGTGCTGGGTATTTATATTTTCTGATATAAAAAGGAATTTTGGAGGACAAATATTATGAGTGATTGGTTTACCGTTGATCATATTGACAAGGATACTCATATAATCAGCGAGTATAAACATTGGGAAGAAACCCATGCATATCTCCTGAGCGGGACAAACAACAGCCTGCTTATTGATACCGGGCTTGGTATTATGAATATTTATGACGAAGTAATGAAACTGACGGATAAACCTGCCCTAGCTGTTGCTACTCACATACATTGGGATCATATCGGCGGGCATAAATATTTCCCTGAATTTTATGTGCATGAAGATGAGGTAAATTGGCTCGCGGGAGAGTTTCCATTGACAATGGAACAAATAAAAGCCTTTGTTGTAGAGAAATGTGAGCTGCCGGAAGGATTCAACGTCGATGATTATGAGTTCTTTCAAGGCACTGCCACAAAAGTATTGAAGGATAATGATATCATAGATATCGGCGGACGCACGATACAGGTGCTGCATACACCGGGACATTCGCCGGGGCATATGTGCTTTTATGAAAAAGACAGGGAATATCTTTTTACCGGCGATTTGATCTACATAGGAACTTTGTTTGCATATTTCCCGTCAACCGACCCCGAAGCCTATTTGTCATCCATAGAGAGAGTTGCAGCTCTTCCGGTGAAAAGAGTGTTTCCGGCGCATCACGATTTGAATATCCAGCCCTCTATCCTCGGGGATATGAAAAAGGCATTTACCGGGTTAAAAGCAGACGGCAAATTGCACCACGGCAGCGGTACCTTTACATACAATAATTTTGCTGTATGGCTGTAATGGCTATAACAAGTGAGCAAGTGAGTGCCAGGCTCTGAGGTTATTAGGTTATTGTACTTATGAATTACAATAACCTAATACACATGGCACCCAAAACCTTCGAGAAAGAGAATAATTCAAGCCTGACCCCATAAGATGTAAGATGTAATTCAAATGTCGAACATTGTAAAAATTTGAATATATAAATATGTTGGTTTAGTGTTAATAATGTGGAATAATTGACTTTAAGAAATAGAGCAGATGAGGTTGAGAGGGTATGTACAAATGAAAAGCATGATTATACACTTAAGTGATATTCATATTATGAATGATTATAACCCTATATTTGAGAGTAAAGACAAATTAATTAGTGCAGTGAGGAGTGAACTGATAGAAGTAAATGGGATTATTTTTGTTGTTAGTGGAGATATAGCTTATTCAGGAAGCAATTCAGAGTATGAAAAAGCAATCGAGTTTTTTGACTACCTAAAAACAAATATAGATAAGGATTTAGCTATAGAGGCAAAGTGGATTTTTGTCCCAGGAAATCATGATTGTTATCACGATGATAAGAAAAAGAAGATAAGGGATATAATTGTTGAAGAAATACTAAATAAAATGGAAATTGATGAAAGTTATATTGAAAAATGTTGTGAAGTTCAACAGCACTACTTTAATTTTGAGGATTTGTTTGTTGGAGAAGGTGTTATATTTAGCAATAGATTACTTAAAATTATTGAATACAAGATAGGTGATTTTGAAGTAATGTTTAATTGTTTTAATAGTTCTTGGCTATCACAAAAACATGAAGAAGCAAGTAAGCTTTTTTACCCTTTAGACTTGTATAGTAGCGAGCTTAATAAATATAAATCTGATATAACGATAAGTGTCATGCATCATCCTTTTTATTGGCAAACACAGAATAATATTAAAGATATGTTCATGAAGTTGGAAGATATATCAGATGTTATTATAACTGGACATGAGCATATTCCAACGCATAAGTCTATAGATGACCACAAAGGGAATTATAAAGATTATGTTGAAGGAGGCGTGTTACAAGACCATGATGGCAGAAGTATAAGCGGATTCAATGTGATACTAGTTGATTTCACAAATAAGTTAAAAAGAGTAAAAACATACATGTGGAGCCATGATATATACAAAGTTACCAGTGATAGTGATTGGTACTCTATGAAAAGATCACACAATCTTGAAAAAGATACTATTGTTATAGATGACAATTTTAAAAAGTTTCTTGTAGACCCAGGAGCACCATTTTCTCATCCATGTAAACCAAACTTGGAACTTCATGATTTTTTTATTTATCCAGATTTAAAAAAAATCAGAGATATTTCGCCTGAGAATACAAGTGAAAGAATTATTCGGAACGAAATAATCAGTTTAGAAGAAGTTTCTACGCTGAACAAAGAAAAAAACTATTACGTTATAATGGGGGATGAGAAGTCTGGGAAGACATCCATCTGTAAAATGCTGTATCTAAAATATTTTATTGAAGAGTATATCCCATTGTACATAGAAGGGCATATAATAAAGAGTCCTAAAATAGATGATTTTATAAGCGTAATTGAAAAGTGCTTCTTATATCAGTATGCAAATCTGCCAATAGAAAAGTTTAGGCAGTTAGAGAAGAATAAGATAGTAATAATAATAGATGATTTTGATGAAATAAATCTGAATCCTAAGTATATACGAGTATTAGTAGAGAATATTAACAAACTGTATTCCAATGTTATTATTATCGGTAGTGATATGATCCAAGTCGAAGAATTAATTGGAGAGAGAGATAATAGCAAGGTAAATTTTGAAGAGTATGAGCAATTTCTAATAAGAGAGTTTGGACATTTACTTAGAAATATGTTAGTAGAAAAATGGAATACAATTGGTAAAGAAAGTACAATAACAGAATGTGATTTAATACATAACAATGAACAGGCATTAAATGTTATAAACACAATAATTGGGAAGAATTATGTGCCTTCGTATCCACTTTTTCTTCTTACAATCTTACAAACACTTGAGACTGGAAAACAAATAGATTTTAAAGAGAGCTCGTATGGATACTATTATCAATATCTAATAACACAAGCACTTTCAAAAATAAATATTAAAAATGATGAGATAGATGCTTATAATAACTTTATTGTTGAATTAGCAAATCATTTTTTTATAGAAGGCAAATATGAAATTTCCAGTGAAGAGTTTATTGCATTTCATAGATGGTTTTGCACTGACGCATATGAAGTAAGTACAACCTTCAAATCATTTATTAATTTTGAGGAGCTAATAAATGATTTTATTAGGGTCGGTATTCTAGAAGAAAGCAGCTTTGGTTATAGATTTAAATACAAGTATATTTACTATTACTCAATAGGAAAATACATTTCGGATAATATTACAGATGCTGGTATTCAAAGCAGATTAAAAGAAATGTGTATGATGCTATATAATCAAGAATATGCAAACATTATAATGTTTTTAATTCATCACTCTAAAAACCCAATAATTTTGCAAGAAATTACTGCTAACGCAAGGACTTTGTTTGCAGATAATAAACCAATAAAATTTGAGGAAGACATTTCTATTATTAACAAGCTACTTGACCAAATTCCTACTTACGTATTAGATGGTAAGAAAAGCGTTAGCGTGGCTAGGAGAGAGCATTTAAAGGAAAAAGATAAAAGAGAGCTTGAGAATGAAGAGTTTAATGATAATTATAAAAGGAAACGCAAAGCAGATGGGATTGAAGAAATGGCAATAGCAACGGATGTAACAGATTACGATTACGAGGAAATAAGCCAATCTGAAGAAATTTCAATTATATCAAATTTAAATTCTGCATTCAAAACAATGGAAATTCTAGGGCAGATACTGAAAAATCACTGGGGCTCGTTAAGAGGAAACTATAGGAACGAGATTGGGCAAGAGATATATGACTTAGGGTTGAGGTCTTTAGATGTATTCTTTAAATCCTTAGAACAGAGCTTAGTGCCAATTAGTGAGATATTTAAATCAATTATTGAAGATTGTGGAGAAAATTTTGAGAAGGAAGAGATTGAGAAGATTACTAGATCTATGTTATTCAAAATATGCAGTGATGTTTCTTATACTTTTATTAAGAAAGTAGCAAGTGTTGTAGGATATGAGAAATTATCTGAAACCTTCAAAAATGTCTTGAATAATAATAATACTGTAGCTGTGAATATGATAGATATTGCAATCAAATTAGATTACTTCAGAAATTTTCCATATGATGATATCAAAAGACTAAAAAGAGAATTGCCTGGGAATAAACTGCCATATATATTGTTACAAAGAATGGTTATAAATCATCTTTATATGTTTGAGACATCATACAAAAATAGACAACGCATTTGTGAATTGTTAGAAATTCCTATTGCCGCACAACTTGCTATTGATTACACATCAACAATAAAAAAGAATATATAACCTATAACCTAGAGGGTGGGTGCCAGGCTCGACGTTTAGACGGTTATTAGGATTAAATAAGTCAATAACTGACTAAACGTCGTGCGTGGCACCAGAAATTTTTAAAAGAAACTTAAGTGAAATGACCTTCCCCTATGTTGAATTGTTTTTAATCCAAGGAGGGTGTTGAGTGAGCAATATAAAAAGTATCAATAAAATAATTTATTTTGATAAAGAGACAATAAGGAATATTTTACAAGAACAAAACAAGGGCTCAAAAACAACGCAAACAGATTTTGTTTCCGCAACTGAAGTTGCTGCAGAAGTTGGAGCTGAAGCAAAGGTAAAATTGAGTGTGCCTTTTTGGGACAGGCTTTCTTTTCTATTTTATGGGAAAATTGATGCATCTTTTATGATTAAGAGAGATAGTTCAACAACTATTACTTCAACAGAAATTTCCGAGTTTGAAAAATTGAAAACGCACCTTACAGAAGTTAAAGATACCCTAATTTATGACATCGAAAATTCTTCGACTTTTTTTAGAGTAGCTGGTGGCTACTTGCGTATTGTAAAGGGAGGAGTTGAAGGAGTTGACACAAAAGAGTTTAAGGATGTAATGGATGGTTACGACGGTTATGATACGTATAAAGTAGATTCTCACCGTTATGTGCGATTCAATAATTCAGCGTTTGTCAGCAACTATAAGCGTAATGACTTATTAGCAACAAAAATGACATTATACTGCATTTCTGGCGGAGAGTTTGATAAAGAAAAGTTTGACTTCATGAAGCAACTATCTAAAATGGAAACTCTAATATCAGGCGTAAATCAACACAAATCACTTGCTGATGCGTATCCACCAAGGCAATCAAATGCCGAAGATACGGCAAGAAGCGAAATGACATCTGACGATAACAAGCCCACAAAAACACAATTATATGATGTTGTTTACGCTTGTGTTACGGCAGGAGGCACAAATGGTTGATAAAAGAACATACCATATAGTTGCCGGCTCGAAGGCTTTTTTCGATGCTCAAGTCAAAAAGCTTGAAGAAAAACAAAATGTAGAATATGAAGAGAACGCTATTGATAGGTTTTTGGAACTAGTTAGATTATCTGATGAATGGAAGCAAAGAGGTTATCCTTTTTCAGACAAAGATAAAGCTTCTATAATGATTTTGAAGAATGATAATTATCATGGAATTGTAGAATCAGCCCATGATAGATTAGGTTCTCTTATAGAAGAATTAACAACAGATGACGCTATTATTTATATTCATAATCCACCGATAATTCTAGAAGCATATCTTGAAGGTTTACATGAACGTGGATTAATTCATTTGTTCCGCGATAAAGAAGAATATTGCATAAAACGACTGCCCGAAAACTTCTCGGGCAACATGAAAAGAATCGCTCATAACATTTTTGGACAAGACGAAGCGATAGTTGAAATTAGTAAAAGTATGTGGTATCTAACAACTGCAAACAGGAAGAAACCTTATATTATTATGCTTTATGGCGGAAGTAGTTTAGGTAAGTCAGAATTAGTACGTGAAATTGCAGATAAATTCTTTGAAGGTAAATTTGTTGAAAAACATTTATCCATGTTCAAAAACGATGCATATTCCCATTACTTTTTTGGAGATCGTCCAAACCGAAGAAGTCTAGGATTTGATCTTTTGGAAAGAGAATCTAATCTTATTTTTCTTGACGAACTTGATAAATGTCCTGAATACTTTTACTCAGCCTTTTACACATTATTTGATAATACAATTTTTAGTGATGCAACTTATGAGTTGGATATATCTGGGTTATTAATTGTTTTGACCTCGAATTATAACAATATGAATGAAATGAAAAATCGTTTAGGACTCCCCATTTTTTATCGAATTGATAAATTCATACATTTTAATGATTTCTCCGAAAAAACCATCTACGATATTACTATGAGTGAGATAGAATCACATGTTAAAGAGTGTAATGGGAAGATTAATGCGACTGATGTGTATAGAAGAGTGAGTCCAGTTATCCAAGCAACTGGCGAAAACGCCCGAACTATTAAGAACAAAATACAAAGCGTTATTGAAGAAATGCTGTTTCAGGAAGTCAAAGATATTAGTACTCTTTGAACTTCCCATAATCCATATAATCGGACAAGTTTATATATCAAAATTAAGTTACCCGGCTCCGATTGCCCCCACATACCCCACTATACATCAACTACCAAAAATCCCCCAACCCCAACAAACAAAATAATACAAAATTGTTGCACATTGGCAATCATAAGGCTATAATAATTATAGGGGAATTGAAAAAGGTCGCCGTGACCTGTAAGTGTTGGCGCACTTACAGGCTCATGCAGGTGTGCAACCACCCACAAACGCAGCTTTCGCTGCCACAGCAACCTTATGTTATTATAGTCTATTTTTACAGTTTTTTCAAGGCATGTTCCATTGCATTGATTTTACAATGTGTTTGCATTGTATTTGCAAGGATGCCTTGGCTTCTGAATGATAACATAAAAGTGCATGTGTGGGATAAAACCTGCATATGCACTTTTTCAATTTCCCCTCCTAAACAGGCTAAGAAGCTAAGGAGGGGAAATATATGGAGCAAGGAGGTATAGGGAATGGATGGTATTTTTAGGTTTGGCAGCATTAGAGAGGGACTTGCTTTTATAGCAGTGCAGCTGGCTATTCTGGCAGTTGCTCTGCTTTACGAAAGCCGGAGGAGATGGCTCGAAGAGAAGCAAATGGATCTGAGGAGCCTTATATTTGACCTTGAGATGCTTGCAAAGCATAAGCATTAGTATTGATGAAAAGATCAGGAATTTAATTGACAAAGACACCTGCTATGGTGATATTTCCATGCAGGTGTTGTCTTTGTCCGCAAATACAGCTACTCCTGATAAGAAAGCAGCTTTTCCGAGACTAAAGGAATTATATCCTCTATTTTCATCTTTCCGTAATAGGCAACATGGATTACTTGCTTGCCTGAATAAGCAAATATCTGTTTTCTTGTACCCTCTTCTGCGATATACATTTTATCAAGCTTCAAACCATCGACTGCTTTAATTTCGGTATCATCCCTATATACATAGCGGCTGATAAGATCAAGGGTAAGATTTTCTGCCATGC
>LOES01000129.1 GCA_001515955.1 Clostridia bacterium BRH_c25
TATTCCCTGGCAACTAACTTTAGAGCCTGCACTTGCGGGCAAGCGGCGTTAATAGCTTTGTTCAATACCGAACTGGCGATGATCCTTTTTATTGTTTCATATATGTTTGTGGGACTGCTGTTTGATTTACACGCCAACAGCAAGGCATAAGGAGTAAATGTATGAGAGTATTCGAGAATGCAAAAATAGGCGGCTGTACTTTGAAGAACAGGATAATCCGCTCCGCAACCTTTGAAGGGATGGCAGACATTCACGGCTTTCCAAAGGAAGTCTATAAGGAAATGTATGGAGAGCTGGCAAGAAACAATGCCGGAGGGATAATTACAGGCTTCATGTATACCTCGCGGAGCGGCAAGGCAATGCAGCCGGGTCAGGCAGGTATGGACGATCCGAATAAAATCAGTTGTTATCGGGAAGTGGTTGATGAAGTCCATAAGCATGGCTGCGGAATATTTGCGCAGCTGGCACATACAGGCCGTCAAACAAGAGAAAAGGATACAGGCCAGCCGGTACTGGGAGTATCCGGTAAAAAGTCCTTCTATTTCGGCAGTACTCCTGTAATGTTAAAAACGGAGCAGGTATATGACCTTATAAATGATTTTACTGATGCAGCTCTATATGCGAAGCAAGCCGGTTTTGACGGCGTTCAGCTGCATGCTGCCCACGGGTATTTGATTCATCAGTTTATTCTGCCCTCAATCAACAAGAGAAAAGATATTTTTGCCATAGATAATACACTTGGGATCGGAACGAAGTTTCTTGAGTTGGTTATCGACGGTATTAGAAATAAATGTGGAGAGGACTATCCCTTACTGGTTAAAGTAAGCGGCAGTGATGATTATTTTCTCAACAGGTTTAACCGGGAACAGTTTGGAAAGCTTATCGGTTTTTTGGATGATAAGCAGGTTGCAGCTATAGAAATCAGCTACGGAACAATGGACTATGCCTTGAATATTTTCAGGGGTGACATTCCGGTTGATTTGATTTTGAAAACCAATCCGGTCTATAGGATCGGCAGCGGATACAAGAGAAAACTATGGAAAATTCTTATCTATCCTATATTGCGGTTAAAAATGAAGCCTTTCGAGCCGTTATACAATTTGGATAATGCCAGGCTTGCAAGACAAATCACCGATATTCCCATAATATATGTGGGAGGTGTACGGAAGGGCAGTGAGATCAGACGTCTCATAGAAAACGAGGGGTTTGACTTTGTAAGCTTATGCCGCCCTCTGATTTGTGAGCCGGATTATATAACCAGGCTTGAAACAGACCCGGATTATTTATCAAGGTGTACCAACTGCAACCGGTGTGCAGTGATGTGTGATTCCGGTAAACCTACAAAATGCTATCGGCCAGGAGGTAAACAATGAAAGTGGAAGAAAGAGTGATTAGAGCCATAAGCAAGTGTCTGGACAATAGAGCCCAGGTAAGGCTGGAAAGCAAATTGATCGCGGAATTGAATGTGGATTCTTTTGATAAGCTGATGATTCTGGGTGCAATTGAGGATGAGTTTGCTATTGCAATCGATGAAGCGGATTTTAACAGCTTGGAAACAGTAAATGATATTGTTGGAAGCTTGCGCGCCAAATTTCCACAGATAGAGAGTGAATAGAAATGAGCACGATGAATTTTTACCAAAGGTTCAAGCTGGATAAGCAGCTTGCGGATAATATAAATTTCAATCCATATTACTGTGAAATCCAATCCGGGCTGGAGGATACGGTAATTATTGACGGTCATGAGTTTATCAACCTTGCATCCAATAACTACCTGGGTTTGGCTGCAGATCCGGCAGTGAAGGAAGCGGCAATGGAGGCTGTAAAGAAATACGGGACATCCTTGTGCGGAACCCCCGCTGCAACAGGTTATACCGAGCTTTACAAGAGAGTGGAGAATAAAATCTCAAGCTTTGTCGGTCTGGAGGGCACCGTCATATTGCCTTCCTGCTACCAGGCCAATAACGGCCTGTTTACTCTGGTAGCCGGAAAGGATGATATTGTTGTTGTAGACCGTTCGGCTCATTCATCCCTTATACAGGGGATCAAAGGGGCGGGCTGTAAAATAAGGCCTTTTCTGCATAACAATATGGAGCATCTGGAAAGCATCCTTAAGAATTCTTCCGGCTTCCGTCAAATATTCATCGTCACGGAGTCTGTATTTTCAACAGATGGAACCATAGCCCCCCTGTCTGACATTATCAAGCTGGCTGACGAATACGATGCATTTCCGGTTGTAGATGATTCCCACGGCATAGGTGTAATCGGAAGTACGGGAAGGGGTATTCTGGAGGAAGCGGGTATCAGGGATTTCAGAGGAATATACACAGCCTCTCTGGGAAAGGCACTGGCAAATTCGGGGGGTATTATCTCAGGTAAAAAAGAGCTTATAGAGTACTTCAAATACTATTGCCCCCAGCTTGTTTACTCTACGGCGCTGTCCCCTGCTTCACTTGGCGGGATTGAGAAAGTTCTTGAGGTTATAGAGACCGGCTTCGATGCAATCAGCAGGAAGCTGTGGCATAACAAGGAGTTAATCAGCAGGTGCCTTATAGAAGCCGGCTTCAGGGTATCGGACAGCAGGGCTGCGATAAATTCAATTATTAGCGGCAGTGCGTCTGATACGCTGTTATTGGCGAAAAGGTTTTATGAAAAGGGCATTCTTGCTACACCTTTCATCGAGCCCTCCGTTCCTCCTAAAGAGGGAAGGCTGAGGCTGATAGCCGGAGCGAACCTGAAGGAAGAGACTATGGCACGGGCAGCAGATATCATCAGAAAGCTGGGTAGGCCGCAATGAGGTATTTGTTTATTTTGAATCCGGGCTCCAAGGGTGGAGAAAGCCGGAAAAGGTTTGACAGGATATTTGAAATATTGGCATCCCAGGGGATAGCTTATGATTATAAAGTAACAAGTACCCTGGATGAGGCCTATAACCTGTCCGTTGAAGGTAACAGGTCCGGTTATGATGTCATTGCAGCAGTCGGCGGCGACGGCACAATCAACAAGGTTCTGAACGGCTTCTTTGATGAGCAGGGAAACCGTCTGTCAAATGCCCGCATGGGTGTGGTATATACGGGAACAAGTCCTGACTTCTGTAAGAGCTATAATATTCCCCTGAAGCTTGAAGCTGCCATACGGGTGCTGCTTGAAAACAAATGTCGCAGAATACAGGTGGGCAGGATTTGTCTGGCAAATACCTGCCGGAATGAATATGATAATGGACCGGTAGATGAAAGCGGATATTTTGATGTCCGTTATTTTGCCTGCTGTGCAAATATTGGACTCGGGGCAGAGCTGGCACGGCGTGCCAACAGCGGAATCAGGAAGCAATGGGGAGACTTTCTGGGCACTCTGTTTTCCCTTGTAAATATACTGGCATCCTACAAGCCCCAGGATTTTATGCTGTGCATCAACGGGGCAGGGAAAAAAGTGGAGAAGGTGCACAATATCTCCATAGGCAGGACCTTCCATATTGCTTCGGGGATAAAGGTCAGGAACACACTTAAGCAGGAGGATAACCGCTTTTATATGCTTACTGTGAGAAATTTGAGGGTGAAGGATTGGATAAAGGCAATTAAGATAATATACAGCGGAAAACAAATTGAGAATAATGATATAATCTCCCTGGATTATGTTGAATCCATTGAAGTATATGGCAATAGCCGGAGCCCGGAGATAGAGTTTGACGGAGACCCTGCAGGTTTTCTGCCCTGCAGGATTGAAGCGGCAAGGTGTACATTGGACCTGATCTGCGGGATGGGAGAAAGATGTGAGGGATAGTTATGAATACGGAAAAGAATATAATTAAACTGGTGGCTAATATGATGCCCAGAACCTCATCGCAAATAAACGGATTGTTTGAGTCTGACGCTGAAATTCTTGAGTACAACGGTAAAAAACTGCTCTTTAATATTGACGAGTTTTCAGAAGAGGACAGGATCAGGGAAAGGGATCCCTATACCCTTGGATGGAATCTTGCGGTGGGAGGTATAAGCGATATACTGGCAGCCGGTGGGAAACCCTTGTACTATGCCCACAGTATGGTTATAAACAAAAGCTGGAAGGAAGAATATATCAAGCAATTTTCCAGCGGGGTTGCAGCTGTGTTGAAAAAAGCTCAAGTGGGCTTTATCGGAGGCGATTTCGGCAGCTCCGGCTTATGGCGGTATACGGCAGCGGTGATTGGGGAGCTTGAAGGAAAGCCGATGCTGCGGAGCGGCGCCCGGGAGGGGGACAGTATATATATTTCAGGGAGAGTAGGCTCGGGTAATCTTGAGGCGTTTCTCAAGCTTTTCCCGGAAAATGAGGTTTCCGGGAAGGTGCTGAAGCCATTCAAGAATACTTTCAAGCTTCGGCTGGAAGAAGCAAGGCTTGTAAAGAAATATGCCACCTCCTGCATAGATACCAGCGACGGCGTGTTTAATGCCTTGAATGCCGTTGCGGAAATGAGCGGTACCGGTTATGTGATAAAAGATATTCCCTACCTGAGGGCCGGGATAATCGCTTCGGGATTGTTTTCCATACCTGAGGAGCTGCTTTTCTTCGGAGAATGCGGAGAGTATGAACTGCTTTTTACAGTGGGGAAGGAAGTTGAAGCCGGCTTCCTCGGTGAAGCTGCGGAAAAGAAACAGGTATTTTATAGAATCGGCGAGATTTCGGAAGCCTCGGTCAAAGTACTGGATGGGAAAGGGAGTAAGCTTGATCTGAGTGCTTTTGATGCAAGGGCGAGAGATTATGATGATATTAAGCTATATCTTAAGAAAATAATTGATTTTATCAAGGGGTAACTGGAAATGAAAAGACGTGTTGTTGTTACGGGGATTGGTCCGGTGACCGGTATCGGAATAGGAAAGGATGCATTTTTTGAAGGCATTCTGAAGAGCACGGTCAATGCCTGTGAGATACCTGAAGCCTTCATGAATAAATATAAGTTCAAATCACGTTACTATGTTGAAGCACCGGTATTTTCCCTGGCTGAATATGGTATTTCAGAAGCCTATGAAAGCATCATGGAGGAAATATCGAGGATTTCAGCAGTGGGAGCAAGGCTTGCGCTGGAGGATGCGGGTTTTGCCGCCGTAAGCAGCGGCAGGAACTTTCAGGCAGAGGGACTGGAAGAGGCTGCTGTTGTATTGGGCGTCGGCATGAGCAGCCTTCAGACTGCACTGCAGTCATATCTGGCACATGTTTTTGTAAATGACAAAAGTGTGCTGGAACAGCTTGATATTGGTGCAAGATACAATCGGATGGTTATACCGATGCTGATGCCGAACTCTGCCGCAGCCTGGATTTCCATTATCTTCGGAATAAAGGGGCCGGCTTATACCGTAAATGCCGCTTGTGCATCAGGGACTTATGCAATTGGGGAAGCCTATAGAAAAATTGCGGACGGATACTGCGATACGGCTTTGACCGGTGGTGTGGAGTGCTTGAAGGAGAAAGACGGGGCCATTATGAGGGGGTTTGATGTACTTATGACTCTTACCAAAGCAGCCGATGGCAATCCGAGGCCTTTTTCCGGGGAAAGAAGCGGGTTCCTCTTTAATGAAGGAGCAGGCTGTGTTCTGGTACTTGAGGAGTTGAACGGGGCAAAGCAGAGGGGAGCGGAAATATACGCTGAAATCTGTGGCTTCGAGTGTTGCAGTGATGCATATAATATTGTACAAATGGAAGAATCCGGTGACGGGATTGTCCGGATGCTTACAAGGCTGATCGGCAGCAGGAAAATCGATTACTTCAATGCCCATGGGACAGGAACGGCAGCTAATGATGAAATAGAGGCCGGTATTATCCGGAGGGTATTCGGAAATAAAAGTGAGCAGCCGCTGATCAACTCAACAAAGGGAATTATCGGCCACAGTATCGGTGCAAGCGGGGCTATCGAGGCTGCGACAACAGCTCTTTCAATAAAGGCTTCAAAGGTGCACGGGAATACTGCGGTTGAACCGATGGAGGACCTGAACCTTGTGCACACAGCCACAGACACGGACATAGGCTATGCGGTATCGGCGTCCTATGGCTTCGGTGGACATAATGCAGCCATTCTTTTTAAGAGGTATGAAGTATGAGTAAGGTTCTTATAACCGGGGGTACAGGATTTATTGGAAGTCATGTGGTACGCGCCTTTTGTGACAATGAAGCAGAGGTAAGCTGCCTTGTACGGAAGGGCGGCAGTCTATCGAATATTGAAGGCTTGCCTGTTGAATTAGCTTATGGAGATATAGAAGACCTCCACAGCCTTCGGGCTGCTTTGGAAGGTGTAGTCTTTGTCATTCACATTGCAGGCTGTGCAAAGGACTGGGGCTCATATGAAAGCTTTTACAAGGCAAACGTAGAGGGGACGCTCAATGTATTGAGAGCCTGCGCAGAGAGCGGCATCAAGGATATTGTCATCACTGCTTCCATCTCGGTGTATGGAGAGGAGAATTGCCAGGATATAAAGAGCGAGAATTCCTCCCACAATTCCCACTATCCATACTTTGCAGACAAATGCTTTCCATGTGCTATGAACTACTATAGGGACACCAAGGCCGAGGCAAAAGAGAAAGCAGTAGAATATGCCGGGAATAACGGATTGAACCTGACGGTTATAGAGCCGGCATGGGTATATGGGGAGCGGGAGTTTAATTCCGGTTTTTATGAATACCTGAAGTCGGTGCGGGATGGGGTACCGTTTCTTCCGGGCTCAAAAAAGAATAAGTATCATGTGATTTATGCAGGTGACTTGGCCAAAGCATATGTATCGGTATTCCGGAAGAGACCCCAAGGTGTGAACTGCTATATCACAGGAAATGATAAAGCTGAGAAAATGGATGAGATATACCGTTTGTTCTGCAGGGAAGCGGGGTTCAAGAAACCATTGAGGCTGCCGAAATATATGGTATATCCTTTCGGGTTTCTGTTGGAGCTCCTGTACACGGTTTTTCATGCAAAAACACCCCCGGTACTGACACGGGGAAGGGTAAACATGTTTTATGACAATATCGAGTATAGTACAAGGAAGGCAAGGGAAAGCCTTGGTTTTGCATGTGAATACAGCCTGGAGGCGGGAATTGCCAGGACTATAAAATGGTATAAGGAACAAAACTTGCTATAGTGAGGTTCAATTATGGATGATGTAAAAAATGTAATGGGGTTCAGCAAAGTAATTTTCATTTTGAAGGTTAAGGTATGGGTATTCTTTCACTACCTGCCTATGCTATTGAAGGGCAAGCTCAGCCTGCCCGGATTTGTAAGGCTATTAAAAAGGCTGTTGTTCTTCCTGGCTAAAATGAGGCATAACAAGTTTGTCAGCCTTGGCAGCAATACCCGTGTAGATCTCTATTGTCCGGGTTTTCCTTCAAAGGCCTTTTATACGGCTTGTGACAAATTTGCAGTTTTCGGAAGGAAATTGCCTTGTACGACGGTGTTGCTTTCTGTTACTTCCGGCTGTATTTTCAAGTGTGAGCACTGTTATCAGAAGTATGATACAGGGAAGGACATGGATATTGAGGTACTGGTCAGCACTGTAAAAAAGCTTCAGGATATGGGAATCGCATTTTTTAATATTGAAGGCGGGGAGCCCTTCCTGGTATATGAGCGGTTAAAAAAGGTATGTCAAGCCATTGACGACCGGTCTGAAATATGGATCAATTCAACCGGTTACGGCATAACACCGGAGAGGCTGGCAGAGTTGAAAGAGCAGAACCTGTCGGCTGTCATGTTTTCGCTTCATCATTCGGTGCCGGAAGAATTGAATAAATTTATGGGTGATAAGAAAGCCTGGCATTATATGAGTAAAGCCGTTGAAATGTGCCATGAAGCGGGGATTGCCGTTGCCTTCAATACATGTCTTCAGAGAGAGGACTTATATAATGGCCGGTTTGAACAGATCATGGAAAAAGCAAAGGAATTCAAGGCGGCTATTATACAGCTCATTAAACCCAAGCCTGCCGGAGGATGGTTGGAGGACGGTGCTTCAGCCTTTAGCGGTGAAGATATTGAACAGCTCAAAAGACTTGTAGAAAGCTATAACAGGGATAGCCGGTATAAGGATTACCCGTCAATTTCAGCACAGGCAATTGAGGAAAGCAAGGAGCAATTCGGCTGTACCGCAGGAGGCACAGACCGCTTCTACATAAATGCAAAAGGAGATGTGCAGCCCTGCGAATTTCTGAATATATCTTTCGGTAATATCGGAAGAGCTGACTTTGAGGTTATTTACGAGAAAATGAGAAGCTGCTTTGAAATTCCCGGAGAGTGCTGGCTCTGCGAAAAATACTCGAAGGATATATTGAAACAGTATAAGGAAAGCAAACAGGATTCTTTGCCTTTATCGGAAGCACTATCTGAAGAAGTCTACAGCAATTGGGACCGTGGAAATAGAACAGAGTTATATGAAAAGCTTGATAATATGTAGGAATATTATGAAAAAGAAAAAGGCATCAATGTCTTTTTCTTTTTCACTAAAAATATATAACGGATTTACAGCATCTTATATAACGCTTGTGCTGTATCCAAATCTGTTATCATTACATTAATCAGGCCTCCCCTAAGGGCGCCTGTTATAGCGGATAATTTTACAAGGCCGCTGCCTATGCCGATACGAATAGGAATTTTCATGAAACTGTCGTAATCGATAGCAAGCACACGGTCGTTGATACCGCTTTCTATTATTTTACCGTTGATATCATAATAATGTGTGCAAATTTCACCTACAGCGTTTTTGCTCTGAAGAATGCTGTATTCCTGCATTGATATATATTTTCTTTGTACAAATGCTGATTTGCTTGACATATCACCGATACCCACCAGAGCAACAGTACAAGCTTTCATTGTATCATACACCCTGGAAAAGAAGCTCTCCTTCATCAAGGAATCCCTCAACTGCTTATTTTCCAAAATAATAGGAGAATACATAAAGCAAGGCTTCGCATTTAGAATCTCCGAGGAGTGCCTTACGATATCATCCGAGTTGATGTGTACCTCTTCGGCATTTAAGCCGCCTACCAGCTGGGTGACTGTCAGGTTCTTCCTGTCTATGGGCTGAAGATTATTCACTAAGGAAGACAGTGCCCGCCCTCTGGAAAAGCCGATGATATCGTTGTCCTTAATAACCCGCTCCAGGTAAGCGGAAGCGGCCATTCCAATAGACTCATTCAATTCGTCGTCTACACGGTTGACAATTATCACTTCGTTTAGTCCTGAAATGGTTTCCAACTGTATTTCCAATTCCACATTTTGATGTTCATATTCTTGTATGACTATCTTTACGATGCCTGTTTCAAGGCATTTTTTGAGAATCCTGTTGACACGTTGACGGGACATGGACATTTTTTTTGCTATTTCATCCTGGGTCATTCCGCTTTTGTAATAATAGAAGGCAACCTTAATATATTCATTTTTTCTATCTGAGTCAGCCATAATATCACCTGCTTTTGTTGCTGAATTTTGCGATTACATTATACCATCTTATATTACGGTTGTATAGAAAATAATGAAATATGCCCTGGGATTTATCCGGCAGTCACCGGGTATGGTCCACCAAGGCGGTATAACTTAAAAATTATCAAATTACCAAATAGTATATTTACATTAAAAAAGTGGTGTGATATAATTAGCGTAATGTAACATATGATCGATATGTGAGCAAATGTAACACCAAATACAACATGCAGTATAAATATTATCAAGCAAAAGGAGTTGATTTAGCGTGGCTAACAAAACACATCGTATTAATCATATATTCAGAGAGGATAAGAAAACGTTCATCTTGGCAGTGGACCACGGAAATGGTTTTAACGTTCTCCCCGCAATGAAACATCCGGGTGAAATTATCAGCGAGGTAGCAAGGGCAGGTGCGGATGCTTTCCTGGCAACGGTTGGACTTGCGGATAAATTTGCAGATGATTTTCATGGGAAGGGAATTATTCTGAGACTTGACGGCTCCTGCTCGTACTTGGGCTCCAAGGATAAACCTCTTCAAACCGTAGTGGGCATTGAGGATGCAATTAGACTGGGAGCTGATTCGGTAATCAGTATGGGCTTTCCCGGTTCTAAATGGGAAGATCAGATATTGGAGAACTTGTCCAGAAATATACTGGAATGCAACAAGTGGGGTATTCCCCTGACTGCAGAGATGCTGCCAAGAGGCTTTGAAGGGGGAGAGGATTCCCGTACTCCCGGAAATATCACCTTTGCATGTCGTATGGGTGCGGAAATGGGCGCTGACATTATAAAAACCGAATATACTGGTTCCCCTGAGACTTTTAAGGAATTGTGTGACAGCGTTTATGTACCGGTAGTTATTTTAGGAGGCAGCAAAATAGTATCTGAAGAAAAGCTTCTTACTGATATTAAGGAAGCCCTTGGTGCAGGTGGAGCAGGTGTTGCCATGGGAAGAAACATTTGGAATCATGAGGATCCTGCCAGATATGCCGGTGCAATAGCAAAGCTTATCCATGAGGATTGCAGTATAGAAGCAGCACTAAAAGAAATAAATAAGAAGTTCTAGGGGGAAGTATTATGTCTGGTACATATAAAGTTGCAGTTATCTCTGGTGAGAGAAAGTTGGAAGTAGTTGAAAAAGACCTAAAAAAGCCGGAAGGGCGACAGGTTCTGGTAAAAATTCAGGCCTGTGCCATATGTACTCTTGAGCAGAGAATTTATGCCGGCAGTATGAAAAGATATCCCTTTGCAGGTGGGCATGAGATGGCAGGCTATGTTGTAGAAGTAGGAGAAAAAGTAAGCAACATTAAACCTGGCGATAAAGTAGCAATGAGAATGCTTACGGCCTGTGGCGAATGCTATTATTGCAGGAGTGGTCATGAAAACCAGTGCCTTATATCATTTAAGGCAGCAACTCATGAGGGCTTGAACGGTCCCGGTGGTTTTTCAGAGTATATGATGGTAGATTCTACAATGGTTTATAAGTTTTCCGATGACATTGATTACAAATATGCAGCCTTGACTGAGCCATTGGCATGCTGTGTACACAGTGTCAAAAATGCAAATATTCAACTGAGTAATGATGTGGTAGTGATTGGTGTCGGTATTATGGGGGCATTCCATATTATGCTTGCAAAACTTTGCGGTGCCAGAGTAATAGCCTGTGAGATTGACAATGATAGGCTTGAACTGGCCAAAAAGCTTGGTGCGGATATTGTTATCAACACAAAAGAAACTGATGGTATTGAAGAGATAAAGTCTCTTACCGAAGGCAGAGGCGCTGATGTTGTTTTCTGCACAGTAGCAAATGCAACAATTGCCGCAAACAGTATTGCAATGGCAGGCAAGCTTGGGAGGGTTGTATTCTACAGCTCATTCCACCCGGATTTGCCAATTAATTTTAATCCTAACAGCATACATTATTCGGAAATAATCGTAACTGGGTCTGTAAACCCGGGGATGAAGGATTTTCTTACTGCAAGCCGCCTTCTGTCTAAAAAGATTATCAATCCTTCACTGATCATTTCAGGAGAGCTTCCCTTTGAAAGGATCGAGGAAGCCTTTGAAATGGCTTTGGATCCCAAAACCTTCAGAATCATCGTAAAAATGTAAGCGTTTTTGGGAAATGGGCAGCATATGTTACCCCACAGCAAGGTTCTGGAATCATAACAATATTAAAAGAAAAGAGGAGAGGTCTTATGTCAAACAATCAAAACGGCAAGCTTGGTTTACTCGACAGCTCAACTATTCTCATTGGTGGTATGATAGGAAGCGCAATTTTTTCTCTTTCAGGCGTAACAATTCTGAACGCCGGTCCTGCTTCAATCCTATCTTGGATTGTTGCAGCAGCAATTTTATTTGCATATGGTCTGCAAACTGCGGAGCTTTCAGCAATCTATCCACATTCAGGGGGCATATTTGTATTCCCGTCAAAATCCCT
The DNA here is from genome assembly GCA_001515955.1 of Clostridia bacterium BRH_c25. The sequence continues at coordinate 11,866 of LOES01000129.1, forward strand.
CGGCAGCAATGAAAAGCAGGGTCGTCTCTGGGGCTGGGTTTCAACCTGGGCTTACCTCTTCGGCTGCTGGGCAGGCGCCGCTTTCTCGGCAATCTATGTCAGCATTTATCTCGGTGTTGGCTTCCCGGCCTTCGGCAAATTTCAGGTTCCGATTGCAATTGCTACAGTTGTTATCTGCGGTCTCCTGAACATAGTTAATATTGCTGTTACAGGCAAGGCTAACACAATAATGACATTAGGTCTTGCAGGCACAATGATCGTATTCATCGGCATTGCTCTGTTCAGCGGACAATGGGACGCAAGCTTGTTATCTCCATTTTTCTCACAGGGTGCTGAAGGCACCTGGGGTTTCATGGGTGCGATTCCGGTTGCAATGGTTGCTTACGGCTCAATTGTAGCAGTTGCATTCATGGTAGGAGAGATTAAAGACCCCGGCAGGACAGTTCCAAAGGCTATGACAATCGCTATGCTCGTTGTTGTTACTCTTTATGTTCTGGTTATGGTTTCAGTACTCGGTCTTGTTACTTCCGAATTCCTGCAGAATAATCCGGGCATGGCTTACATACCGCTGTATGCGGCAGCATTCACAAAGCTGGCAGCTATTCCATGGCTGACAAAGCTCATCTCTGTTTCGGCAGTTTTGGCTCTCATGACAACAATCCTTGTGGTTATGGCTCTGGCAGCCCGTGCGCTGCAGGCTTCTGCTATAAGCGGCATCCTGCCAAAGTTTCTTGCAAAAAACAATGAAAATGCAGGTGTTCCGGTAAACGCACAAATGATCGTTATACTCATTGTTGGTGCGATCGCTGCCTTCCCGAACCTTACAAACCTGATTGTAAACCTCGGCTCACTTTGCAATGCTGTTGTTGTTTCAATTGTGTGCCTGACAATCGTTGCGGCTCGTAAGAAGAATCCATTTGTTTCCGGCAGATTCAGGGCTCCCGGCGGAGACATTCTTCCTATTGCAACCTTCGTTGTCATCATCGCCGCCTACATCCCCGGTATTCTTAGCGGTGGCTGGCAGCTTTGGGCATGGACAGCCGGTTACTTCGTAATTGGTATGATATTATACTCCATTGGTACAAAGAAGCTTGATGAAGGTAAAGCTCTGGATATATAAATTATAACTCTTTCATTCCGCCATGCGGGTTAACTGCATGGCGGAATGATTAGATATGGGAAAGGAGCTGATTTGCTGTGAGATATTTTGACGGAAACGATTTTAATATGAGCAACACCTGCGTTGCTTTTGGAAGCTTTGACGGTGTACATACCGGTCACCGTGCAGTTATCAACAAATTGCTTGACACATCAAAACAGGGATATACTTCGGTTGTTCTGAGCTTTGAATATGATGAGGCACTGTTAAATGAGAAAAAAATTCTTTCTACCGAGGCGGAAAAACAATATCTTTTGAGTAAAAATGGCCCGGAAGTGATGATTTCATATAAAATTGACAGGGAAAACAAGGACACTCCGCCGGAGCGCTTCATCAAAGAGATTTTGGTGGATAAGCTGGGAGCGAAGGTCGTTGTCGCGGGCACAGGCAACAGTAACATCAAGGTGCTGCGTGAATGTGCGCAGAAATACGGCTATGCACTTGTCGAATGTGACACTGTTCTCGCTGACGGTGAGCCTGTGACATCGGAGCGTATTGCAAAGGAGCTTACAGAGGGCACTCTCCAAAAGGCAAATGAGCTGCTCGGACATTCATACCTGCTCATGGGCAAGGTTATGCATGGCAAGGCGCTTGGCAGAACTGTCGGTATGCCGACAGCCAACCTTGGCTTCAGCCAGGTAAAGCTGCTGCCTGCATACGGCGTTTTCGGAACTCTTTCAGAAATTGACGGCAAGAATGTAAAGGGTCTTACCAATATCGGTCAGCGCCCATCGGTTGACAATTATAATTATGTCACAATCGAGACTTTCCTGCTTGATTACTCAGGGGATTTGTACGACAAGACAATCGCTCTTGAAATTTACGTATATATCAGAGGAGTGATAAAATTCAATAATCTTGATGAGGTCAAGGCACAGGTCGTCATGGATATAGAATCAATCAGGGCATATCTCGATAAAACCTAATATTTGCAAAAGGAGGAACACGTTATGGATCCGTTATCATTTGTCAGGAAAGAACCTTACAGGCTATATATAAATGGAGAATTTGCAGCCTCCGAATCCGGCGAAACCTTTGATGCAATAAATCCAGCGGACAATCAGCCTTTTGCAAAAGCCTACAAAGGCGGCGCTGCAGACGTCAGGAAGGCTATAACGGCAGCACGGCGAGCTTATGACGAAGGTCCCTGGGGGAGGATGTCAGCCAAGGAACGGAGTAAGCTTCTCCTCAAAGCGGGAAAAATCCTGTCCGGAAGATTGGAAGAGTTTGCGGTGATTGAGACACTGGAATGTGGGAAGCTTTACATGAGCGCCCTCTATTATGAAGCACAGATGAGCGTCGATGCTTTTGAATATTTTGCAGGCAAGGCCCGCTGCCTTGAAGGGAAGGTTCTTCCTTGTGAGGCAGGTCATCTGAATTATGTATTATGGCAGCCCTGCGGAGTTGTGGGGGAGATACTTCCGTGGAACGGCCCGTTTATGATGGGCTGCCAAAAAGTCTGTGCCATCCTGGCGGCAGGCAACACTGTAGTCATCAAGCCCTCCTCATGGGCTTCATTAAGTATGCTGCTGATAGCAGAGGTATTCCACGAAGCGGGTTTTCCGGCAGGAGTCGTTAACCTGGTTACAGGTTCTGGTGACGAGGTCGGGGATGAGCTTGTGAGCAGTCCGCTGGTTGACATGGTTTCCATGACCGGGGGGACAGAGGTTGGCAAGCAGATTATCGGCAGGTCAAAGGACACTGTGAAGGATATTGCCTTGGAGCTTGGGGGCAAAAGCCCCAACATCGTTTTTGACGATGTGGATGTGGATGAGGCTGCAAAATGGGCAAGATTCGCCTTTACCCTGAACTCAGGCCAGGTTTGCGTATCCGGTACGAGATTAATACTTCACAGGAACATTTATGAAGAATTCATTGCCAGGCTAAAAGCAGCATGTGAGAAATCGGTACCCGGCAACGGGTTTGATTATGAAAAGGGCGTGAATTTCAGCACGCTGATCTCCAAAGAACATGCAAAAAATGTATGGAGCTATATTGAAAAAGGGAAGTCGGAAGGTGCAAGGGTAATCATAGGTGCAGAACCCTATGCCGACCCTGTACTTGCTAAAGGCAATTTTGTTCCGCCAACAGTCTTTGCAGATGTAACACCTGATATGTCAATATTCCAGGAAGAAATATTCGGTCCTGTTGTGTGCATAACACCCTTTGAAACCGAGGAAGAGGCAATTGAGATTGCAAACTCTACGAAATATGGTTTGGCCGGGGCAGTGTTCTCGTCGAACATCAAACGTGCACTGAGGGTTGCTGAGAAGATAAAGGGCGGACAGATTTATGTCAATACATACTTCAGCAAGGGCATGATAGAATCTCCCGGTACCGGGTGGAAGGAAAGCGGCATCGGTGTGGCAGGCATTCATAAGTACATGATATCAAAAACTGTCTTTGTTGATATGATGGATGGGAGTATTCCGCCGGCATAAACCGAAGGCATATGAGAAAATATCTTTCGGTTTAAAGGAGAATATAAAGGAGTGGTTTTTTTGGCTATACTTAAAGCGGTACACTATATTAATCAATTTTATGCAGGGCTTGGGGGAGAGGCTATGGCAGATGTGGGCTTAAGCCTGCTGGATGATAAGAAAGGGCCTGCATTGGGATTGGAGAAGCTTTGGAACGAAGAGCTGGAAATTGTAAAAATAATTGTCTGTGGAGATAATTTTATAAATAATGACGATAATTTTCAAAGCATTGCCCCCGAAATCAAAAAAATAGTCAGAGAAGTAAA
>LOES01000130.1 GCA_001515955.1 Clostridia bacterium BRH_c25
GAAACAGAATTGCAGGCCTCAGGTTTGCAAATGCATCAAGAGCTTTTCTTATCCCCAGAAGCCCGGCTTCAGGCCTTAGATGACCCGGCAGGCTATCCCATTTCGGTCCTCCCACAGCACCTAAAAGTACTGCATCGCTTTTTCTGCAAATATTTACTGTTTCATCAGGAAGCGGAACTCCCGTTTCATCAATCGCTCTGCCTCCCAGCAATACTTCTTCATACTCAAAGCTGCATCCGAACTTCCCAGACACTGCATCAAGCACCTTTACAGCTTGTTTTATTACCTCGGGGCCAATTCCATCTCCCGATATCAATGCTATTTTCATTGGCCTTCCACCTTTCCCTTTACGTAGTTGATCAAGCCTCCTGCTTTTATAATATCCTGCATGAATTCCGGAAAAGATTCGGCCTTATAGGTACTTCCTTTAGTAATATTTGTTATCATTCCGCTATTAAGATCAACCTCTACCCTGTCGCCATTCTCAATACTCTTAACGGCTTCAGCACACTCCAGTATCGGAAGTCCTATATTAATTGCGTTCCTGCAAAAAATCCGGGCGTAATTCTCTGCTATGACACACTTTATTCCTGAATACTTTATAGCTATAGGTGCATGCTCCCTTGAAGAGCCGCATCCGAAGTTCTTGCCGGCTACTATAAGATCTCCCTCGTTTACCTTGCTTACAAATTCTCCGTCTATGTCCTCCATGCAATGTGCGGCCAGTTCATTCCGGTCACTGACGTTTAAGTATCTTGCCGGAATTATTACATCAGTATCCACGTTATCTCCATACTTAAAAACTTTACCCTTTATCATACGACTACCTCCTCCGGAGAAGAAATTTTACCTGTAATCGCAGAAGCTGCTGCAACTGCAGGACTTGACAGGTATACTTCACTTTCCGGGTGTCCCATTCTGCCTACAAAATTCCTGTTGGTTGTTGCCACAGCCCTTTCACCCTTTGCCAGGATTCCCATGTGTCCTCCAAGGCAAGGGCCACAGGTGGGGGTACTTACAACCGCACCGGCTTCAATAAACACCTCCAGAAGTCCCTCTTTCATTGCCTGAAGGTATATCTTCTGTGTAGCCGGAAAAACAATAGTTCTTACCCGGGGATTCACCTTTCTGCCCTTTAGAACTTTCGCCGCCATTCTCAGATCCTCAAGCCTTCCATTTGTACATGAACCTATTACAACCTGGTCAATTGTTACTTCTCCGACATCATCCACCGTTCTTGTATTCTCCGGCAAATGCGGGAATGCAACTGTAGGCCTTATTTCACTGAGGTCAATCTCTATTACCCTGCTGTATTCCGCATCATTGTCAGCCGTATATACTACCGGAAGCTTTTTCGAATGCTCCGATACATATTTCAGAGTCTTTTCATCCACCGGAAAAATCCCATTTTTTGCTCCCGCTTCTATAGCCATGTTTGTTATAGTAAAGCGGTCATCCATTGAAAGATTGGCAACTCCATCCCCGCAATACTCCATTGACTGGTATAATGCTCCGTCAACGCCTATCATTCCTATGATATGGAGTATTACATCCTTTCCGCATACCCAATCCCCCATTTTACCTGTCAAAACGAATTTTATCGCTTCAGGTACCTTGAACCACGCTTCCCCCGTAGCCATTCCCACAGCCATATCAGTGCTGCCGATGCCGGTGGAAAAAGCTCCAAGCGCTCCATAGGTACAGGTATGGGAATCAGCTCCTATTATTACATCTCCCGGTACTGCCAAACCCTTTTCCGGAATCAATGCATGCTCTATTCCCATCTGTCCTATCTCAAAATAGTTCTCTATATCCATTTCTCTTGCAAATTCCCTTACCATCCTGCATTGCTCGGCAGATTTAATATCCTTGTTAGGAGTAAAATGGTCAGGAACCAGTGCAATTTTGCTTTTATCAAAAACCTTTTGTGTACCTATCCCCCTGAATTCATCTATTGCAACAGGAGCAGTTATATCATTCCCGAGTACCAGGTCAACCTTGGCCTTTATCATCTGACCCGGATACACTTTATCCAACCCGGCATGTGCTGCCAGTATCTTTTGAGTCATAGTCATACCCATGTTTTTGTGTCCCCTTTCTTTCCCATTCCCCGAGGAAGTATTCTATGGAGTCAATCAGCGCAACACAGCTGGCTTCAATGATATTTTCAGAAACTCCCACAGTCCCCCAGAGCTGTTCACCATTTGTAGATTCTATATGAACTCTTACTTTTGCACCCGTGGCTTGGGATGTATCAAGCACACGAACCTTGTAATCCACCAGTCTCATCTTTTTCAGCTGAGGGTAGAAAAGCTCCAGCGCCCTCCTAAGTGCCTTGTCAATAGCATTTACCGGTCCGTCACCCTCTGCTGTCGTAATCTCTTCAATCCCATTTACATTAACCTTTATCACTGCCGTTGCGCTGTTCAGTGTCTTCCTCTTACTGTCACACCATATTTTAAATTCCATAACCTTGAAAAATTCGTTTTCTTTCCCTAGAGATCTTTTTACCATAAGCTCAAAGGAACTCTCCGCGCCCTCAAACTGGTACCCTTCATGCTCAAGTCTTTTCAACTTTTCCATGATTTGCTTCACTTGGTCGGAATCCTTGGACAGCATTGGAGCATACTCCTGAATTTTCTTGAGTATTGTACTCCTGCCCGAAACCTCTGACATTAAGATTCTTCTATTATTGCCGACAAGCTCCGGTTTGACATGTTCATAAGAGTCAGGCTCCTTCAGGACCGCATCTATATGCATGCCTCCCTTATGGGCAAAGGCATTGTTTCCCACAAAAGGTTCATACTCATTGTGACCTTTGTTGGCAACTTCACTGATATACCGGGACAGCGCGGTAAGCCCGGCCATGTTTTCTACCGGAATAACATTGTACTGGGCCTTTAACTGAAGACATGGAATTATGGTGCATAAATCTGCATTTCCGCAGCGCTCTCCATACCCGTTAATAGTACCCTGCACCTGTACTGCACCGTTCAGTACAGCCATTATGCTGTTTGCTGCAGCCATCCCGCTGTCATTATGACAGTGGATTCCAATGGGAGTTTTTAAACTTTCCGATAACTTTCTTACTATATTACCTATTTCATTAGGAAGAGATCCTCCATTGGTATCACACAGCACCAGACAATCGGCTCCTGCACTCTGAGCTGCCTTCAATGTATATACAGCGTATTCAGGGTTGGCCTTGTATCCGTCAAAGAAGTGCTCAGCATCATAAATTACTTCTTTACCCTTATGCTTCATAAAGGCTATTGTATCACTTATCATTTTCAGGTTTTCATCAAGAGTGGTTCTTATAATATCTGTAACATGAAAATCCCAGCTTTTCCCGAATATTGTCACTGCAGGCGTCTCTGCACTTAAAAGAGCAAGTACATTACTGTCCTCATGAACCTCAATATTTGCCCTTCTGGTGCTGCCAAAAGCAGTAAGCTTTGAATTCTTCAGCTTTAGTTTTTTTACCCTTTCAAAGTATTCCATATCCTTGGGGTTTGACCCGGGGTTACCCGCTTCTATATAGCTGATTCCGAATTCGTCCAGCTTTCTGGTTATGTTCAGCTTGTCACCCACCGTGAAGGATATTCCCTCTCCCTGCGCTCCATCACGCAAAGTGGAATCATAGGTTATCAAGTATTTCAAATTCCCAATTGGTCTCAGCTCCTTCTCCAAAGAAATTATAGCTCTTCGCCATTTTGAAGTCTTTTGCCTCACTTGCAGTCCGCTCCTCAAACCTGGATACCATGTTGTTCACTGCACTCACATAAGCCTTTGCACTGGCTTCAATTATATCTGTGCTGACTCCGTAACCCACAAATTTCATGTTATCTTTTGAAACCTTAACTGTGACTTCTCCCAGAGCATCCTTACCGCCGGTGGCGGCCTTTATAAAATAGTCTTCAAGCTTTACACTCATCCCTGTTGCCCTGTCAATAGCTTTGAAGGTTGCATCAACAGGTCCGTCACCACAGGCAGCCTCTTCCAGAACCTTGCCCTCAAAACCGATTTTCACTGTTGAAGTTGCTGTAATACCGCTGCCGCTTGATATCTGGAAATACTCCAGTTTGTATGTTTCCACAACCTTTTTTGACTCCTGAGTGACCAGTGCCTCAATATCCCTGTCCATAATAAACTTCTTTTTATCGGATAAATCCTTGAACCTTTGAAATGCCATATTTACATCTTCCTTCTCCAGTGTTGTGAACCCCAGTTCTTTAAGCTTTTCTTCGAATGCATGTCTTCCTGAGTGTTTCCCCAATACCATCTTGCTCTGTTTCAAACCCACTGACTCAGGAGTCATTATCTCATAGGTCTCCCTGTTTGACATTACTCCATGCTGGTGTATCCCGGATTCATGAGCAAATGCATTTGCTCCCACAATTGCCTTGTTCGGCTGTACCTGCACCCCTGTGGCAAAGCTTACCATGGAGCTGGTCCTGTATATTCTTTCGGTCGTTACCTTTGTAGAGGTACTGTAGTAGTCCTTCCTGGTCCTGAGTGCCATTACCACTTCTTCCAGGGCAGCGTTTCCGGCCCGTTCACCCAGTCCGTTTATTGTGCACTCCACTTGTCCGGCACCATTTTCTACAGCCGCCAGGGAGTTTGCAACAGCCATTCCCAGGTCATTATGACAGTGTACACTTATAATTGCCTTGTCAATATTGCTCACATTGTTCCTTATACTGTTAATTAATTTTCCTATTTCACCCGGTGTCGAGTAGCCTACGGTATCCGGGATGTTTACCACCCTTGCCCCCGCATTGATTACTGCTTCCAGAACCCTGTACAGAAACTCGGGATCTGTTCTTGTTGCATCCTCAGGTGAAAATTCCACTTCGGGACAAATACTTCTGGCATAAGCAACCGTTTCAATAGCTTTTTCCAGCACCTGATCCCGTTCCATTTTCAGCTTGTATTTCATGTGTATGTCGGAGGTGGCGATAAAAGTGTGTATCCTTGGCTGTCCGGCATATTTAAGAGCTTCCCACGCTCTGTCGATGTCCTGCCTTACAGTCCTTGCCAGTGCAGCAACAGTAGAGTTTTTGATATTCCTTGCTATCTCCTTTACTCCTTCAAAATCACCATTTGATGCTACCGGAAAACCTGCCTCTATAATATCAACTCCAAGCAATTCCAACTGCTTTGCTATATGCAGCTTTTCATTCATGTTGAGGCTTATGCCGGGGGATTGCTCCCCATCTCTCAGTGTAGTATCGAAGATGTATATCCTTTTTGACATATTAAAAACCCCCTAAAACTAATTTATTTTTTTTCAATCCATGACATCATCTTCCTTAGCTCCTTGCCTACCGTCTCGACCTGGTGTTCTTGCTCCCGCTTTTTCATGGCATTGTAAGAAGGTCTGTTAGCTTGATTTTCCAGTATCCATTCTTTTGCAAAGGTACCATCCTGTATTTCAGATAAAATCTTTTTCATTTCCTTACGTGTATCCTCAGTGACTATTCTTTTCCCGGTGACATAATCGCCATATTCTGCCGTATCACTGATTGAATATCTCATGTAGCTTAAGCCCCCCTGGTTTATAAGGTCTACTATAAGCTTCATCTCATGTAAGCATTCGAAATATGCGCTTTCCGGCTGATACCCGGCTTCTACCAAAGTCTCAAAGCCTGCTTTCATAAGCTCGGTTACACCTCCGCAAAGTACAGCCTGTTCGCCAAAAAGGTCGGTTTCCGTTTCCTCCTTGAAGGTTGTCTCCAGCACTCCTGCCCTGGTACCGCCTATACCCTTTGCATAGGCCAAAGCATTGGCTTTTGCACTGCCTGAATAATCCTGATATACTGCAATCAGGCACGGCACCCCTCTTCCTTCCTTGAACTGGCTTCTTACCGTATGTCCCGGTCCTTTTGGCGCTACCATGAATACGTCAACATTCTTCGGAGGTACTATCTGTCCGAAGTGGATGTTGAAGCCATGGGCAAATATCAAAGACTTCCCTTCTGACAGATAAGGTTCTACCGATGTTTTATAGAGCGATCCCTGCTTTTCATCCGGTACAAGCATAATAACAAAGTCTGACTTTTTAACAGCCTCTGCAGCCTCCAGTACTTCAAGCCCTTCATTCTCTGCATTTTTCCAGGATTTGCTCCCTTTATAGAGTCCTACACATACATCAACACCACTTTCCTTCAGGTTCAGCGCATGAGCATGACCTTGACTTCCATAGCCTATAACCGCAACCTTTTTGTCCTTAAAAACCTCCATATTGGCATCCTTTTCGTAGTACATCTTTGCATTTGTCATTTTTCATTCCTCCAAATTTTTAAATTTTAATAAAATAAAAAAGACTCTTTGCCCCAACACTGGGGCAAAAAGTCTTTCGCGGTACCACCCAATTTTTTTCTCATTTTTTTTAACGGCTCTGCCGGCGGGGCTTACTATTATTTCAGCCTGCAACTCGAGGATGAAGATTTTCAACAAATTCATCCTATGGATTCGCACCAACCTCCACTCTCTGAATGAATAAAATCTGTCTACTTTTCCCTGTCATCGTTCTTATCATTATTAAGTTTTTTATAATCGGTATTAGGCTTATAATTAGGCCTATAATTATTAGTGAGCTTATAATCAGTTGCACGACAACTAGAATTATGCCTGTAATAATGGATAGCACCAGGCCGCTTAGTAGTAGCCCTAGGACTGTCCATAGGATAATTCTGGATATTATGTATGAAATTGTGCTTACAAAATAATCTGTGTTTCTATTCATTTTTATCATAGTCACAATTCCCTTTCTCTTCGCGCACTGACCTTTCGCGGTATTTAAAGAAGACTATACCAACTAATGAGATTTAAGTCAATACTTTTTTTTACTTTTTTTCACCGGTTTTTTATGAAAAAATTTGAATAAACTTTACAAACTCTCTATTTTCAATGTTCCTGAGTTATGTAAAATACTCAAAGATGTATATTAAAAATCAGAGGAATAATGTATGTGGCTATATGCTTTGCATAATATCCGTTGCAAAGCTTTTCCGTGTTTTATATGCTTTGAAAGTAAATACAATATATGTTATATTTGATATACAATAAATAACCAAGGTTTGGAGGTTAGACATGTGAATAACTTTATCGACTATCTTGATATAAACAAGGAAGTACTTGACGGACTCAGATATTACAACCCCATTGTTGCTCTTGAATCAACAATAATCTCCCATGGGATGCCTTATCCTGAAAATATTGAGACTGCTTTGTCCCTGGAGAAAATCGTTCGTGATAATGGTGCAATACCTGCTACTATGGGGATTATAAAAGGGCGTATAAAAATAGGTCTCACTCGTGAAGAGATGGAGTTTCTGGCAACCTCAAAGGATGTTGTCAAAACAAGCAGACGTGATATTCCTTATGTAGCAGGCCTGGGCTTATCCGGAGGCACTACAGTTGCAGCTACCATGATATTTTCACAATATGCCGGTATCCGCATCTTTGCTACAGGCGGCATGGGAGGAGTACACCGTGGTGCAGATAGAAGCTTTGACATATCAGCGGATCTTACAGAACTCTCCATTACAAATGTTGCTGTGGTTTGTGCCGGTGTAAAAGCGATACTGGATATAGGACTCACCCTCGAGCAGCTTGAGACTCTGGGTGTTCCCGTTATAGGCTACGGCACTGATGATTTTCCTGCTTTCTATACCAGAAGCAGCGGCTTTAAGGTTCCCATGCGGGTAGACACCCCCCAGGACTGTGCAAAAATACTGAAAAGCAAATGGGACCTGAAGCTTGACGGCGGTGTAATAGTGGCAAACCCGATTCCTGCACAGTATGAGGCTCAGAGGGACAATATAGACAAAGCCATAGAGCTTGCTCTATTTGAAGCCGACAAAAATGGTATTACAGGCAAGGATGTAACTCCGTACCTGCTTGACAAAGTAAAGGAGATTACGGCTGGGGAAAGTCTTGCTGCCAATATAGCGCTGGTTAAGAACAATGCCATGCTGGGTGCCAAGATAGCGGTTGAATACAGCAAGCTGGATAATGAGTAATACAATGAGAATAGCAATGAATGGATATATCGTAGTTATAGGTGGAATAAATGTGGATATCAAGGGTAAAGCCTTTGACAAAATTTTTATTGGCACCTCCAACCCCGGAGCTATAGAAATAAGCCCCGGTGGCGTAGGGCGTAATATTGCTCACAATCTGGCACTTCTGAATGTGCCTGTTATGCTTCTCAGTGCCATAGGCTCCGACGCCCAAGGTGCCAAAGTACTTAAGGATACCGGAAGCCATGGTGTCTGCGTTGACCATGTTCTCAGAAGTGACGTCAGCCTTACGGGAACCTATATCGCATTGCTGGACAATATGGGGGAAATGACGGCAGCATTGTCTGACATGCAGATATTGGAGAAGCTTGATGTGGATTATTTCAAGTCAAAGCTTGGAGTATTGAAAAATGCGTCCTATATTATATGTGATGCCAACCTACCGGCTGCATCAATAGAATTCATATTATCCACAGCAAATTCCTTCGGCATACCGGTGTGCCTGGAGCCCGTCTCAGTAAAGAAAGCCTTGAAGCTTAAAAATTATCTGAGCAGAATAGACTTCATTACACCCAATCTGGATGAGCTGGAAGCATTGACCGGCATGAATGCAAAAACCGATAAAGCTGAGCTTATGGCCGCTCAGCTTATAGAATCAGGTGTGAAAAATGTTATAACCACCTTGGGAAAAGAAGGCTTGTGCTATACAAATGTCATAGGCAGCAAACGCTATAGAAGCATTCCCTCTACTGTGTCTGATGTAACCGGTGCCGGCGATTCTCTGACAGCCGGTTTTATCTATGGCCTGATGAAGCACGGCAGCATAGAAAAAGCCTTGATATGCGGATTGGCAGCCGCCGCCATAACTGTAAGCTCAAAGGAAACAGTGAATCCTCTCCTGTCGGAAGAAAACATCAGCAGGCTAACTTTGGAGTGCAGCCTTGACAACATGCTTCAATAATACCAGAGTCGTTACAGCACCTACACCGCCAGGCACAGGAGTAATTTGGGATGCTATATCCTTTACTTTCTCAAAGTCTACATCTCCACATATTCCGCCTTCCGGTGCCCCATTGACTCCTACATCGATAACAATGGCACCCGGCTTGATATAATCAGCCCCAATGGCTCTGGCTTTGCCGAGGGCTGCTACAACAATATCCCCACGGGATACAATGCTTTTAATATCTCTTGTCCTTGAATGGCATATGGTTACAGTAGCATTCTCCTTCAGGAGCATCATGCTCAAAGGCTTTCCAACAACCATGCTTCTGCCTATGACAACTACATTTTCCCCTTGAAGCTTTATTCCGAAGTACCTGATTATTTCCATAACTGCTGCAGGGGTACAGGGTTCATAGCCTGAGCTGTCCCCTTCAAATACCTTTGCCAGGTTATATGGATTCATGCAGTCTATATCCTTTGAAGGATTGATCAGATTCCTTGCCTTATCCTCATCTATGTGGGCAGGAAGCGGCCTGAATATAAGAATCCCATGTATGCTTTCATCTCTGTTTGCATGCTCCAGCTTTTCCATAAAGCTGTCATTGCTTATGTCTTCAGGAAGTGCAAAAACTTCACAGCTTATTCCCAGTGCGTCACAGTTTTTCATTATACCCTTCTCATAGGAAATATCCTCAGGTCTTTCTCCCACTCTGATTATACCCAGCTTTGGGCTTTTGCCGTTATCAACAAGAGTCTGAACCGCCCGCGCAAGCTCTGCCCTGATGCTTTTAGCGGTCTCTCTGCAATCCAAAACAGCCATTCTCACTACTCCTTTGCAAAATACTTTAATGACAATTATACCATATAAAGAGCTTTTTTTCAGAGTTATATGAAGCTCCGCAATCAGAAGCGCACCTTAACCTAATTATTCACCCGCACTTATATTTTCATTCACAGCGCCCTTTACCCGGCTTTGTCCCAGAATAATAACAAGCATACTGCTGTTCAGCAGCAGTAAATTTTTTAATGTCAGTGCAACAGGCATGCCAAGTGACAGGATAAAAACAGAGGACAGTATTATTGATACCCCGAGCCACAGGCATATAATACATGCAGTTCTCACATTCTCCTGCTCCCCCTGCTGCTTCACACCTTTAGACATCACAAGCAATATCACCGTTAAAACAAGACACAGTATAAAAATAATACTGCCGCATTTATCCAGTAAGCTTAGTACCCTCTGTTCATGGAGCATATATGCATAATCCCAGGTAAGAAAATCCCTGAGCCCCGTTTGAATAGCCTTTATTATCTGCACCAGGCTGGTAGGATCATTAGGCAGCTTATCCTGCTGTACATAGAGCTCAAAGGAAATCCCTTTCCAGACCAGCACTATGCCTGTCAGTGCCGCGCCAAGCTTGGCTAATTCGGTTAAGAGTGTTCCCATGCTCTTTTTTATTGCATTCCTCAAATACTCCTTTCTTGTTTTACGGCTTATCGCACTTAGTATGCTTTTCAGCGTGTTTGCCGCAAATAAAGCAAATAAGCATATACAATACACGCCAATTATGAAAAGTATAAAATCAAACCTCTGCTTTGCCAATGCTACCAGCTCGTTGTTGTCAACCATAATAAAGTCCTCAGGAGCTTTGCCCATTGACGCCAGCTTTTCCATTATCGCTGCTTCATCCATCGGGTCTTCTCCGGATACTACCTCAAGGTTTGTTATATAAAAATCCGTACCCTTTCCCTCTATAGTGCTCAAAGGAATGTAAATTCTGGGCAAATCCGCCTCAGTCAATGTACCTGCAATAGAGGCGTCATTTGCAGCAACCCCTATAACGGTAAATGTACTCCCCAGAATCTTTATTTTCATGCCTGCAACATCGGTTGAGTTAAAAAGAGCCTTTGCGGCTCTATCCTCAATAACCGCAGCGTTATTTTTGTTGGTAAAATCCTGCTCATTCAAATAAGCACCGTTAATAAGCCTTATATTGTTAAGCTGCAGGTAATCCCCCCCTACTCCGCATATAAGTACGGTATCCTTAAAGGGCTCTGCTGATACAGACAGCTTATTAAAGGCGCAAAACGCTATTTCCTCCTGGGAGAATACTTTTCGCAGCTCCTGAAGCTCATCATAGCGGAACCCGCTTTGGGGTACCGCTTCACTTTTCAACCTGAGTGAATAACTGTGCTGATCACTGCTTTCAGTCATTTCCGCAGCTTTTAAATAGACAGACTTGCATAGCAGCAGTGCAAGCACCCATGCAAACAGCATAAGGGGGATATAATACTTCTTGTTTTTTTCCGGTTGTTCCATCTCTCATCCCCCCATCCTATTTTTCAAGAATAACCTGACAGTCATCACTTAATTCTTTGCTGGCAGATGTTATGACCCTCTCATCCCCCAGAAGTCCCGAATATATACCGGTAGAGCTGTAATCCGAGTCCCCTGCCGTAACCTTTTGCTTTATGGCATAATACTCTATGCCCAGGGGACCGTCCTTTTCCTTAAGGATATATACACAGGCCCCTTCGCTGTCTTTATGTATGGCAGAACGGGGCACCAGATAATCATAAGTGCCGGCTTTTTTCCTCAGATAAAATTCTCCGGCCTCTCCTCCGGAAAGCCCGGCCTCACCCAGGTCAATAACAACAGTTTTTTTGTTATGACTGTCTTTTGCGCCGCTTACTGTTTTCACTACTCCATCCAGCTGGCCGCCTTCCTTGTTTTTTATGTATACCTTTACCTCATCTCCCGGATTGATGTATTCACACTGCTCTGCAGAAAGCTCTGCCTTAAGCTCGAAGCCTTCCGCAATACTGTCCAGGATGTATACAGGCACATTATCATTAAGCATCATACCCTTTTTAAAATTGATCTCCTTGATGATACCGTTAAAAGGCGCAGTTATCACACATTTTCCCAGGCTATTTTCTATTTCGGCAAGCTCCAGCTCCTTTAACCGGATACTTACCTCTTGAGCCGCAATTTCATTTTTACTTTTTTGCTCTTGTACGTGGGATTCCTTTTCTGCAGCTTCATACTTTGCTTTTGCCGCTTCATATTCCAATCTCTTTTCCTCAAGACCGTTTTTTGATTCAGCGCCGCTCTCATACAGAAGCTTATAATCCAAATAAAGCTTTTCTTTGCGGACTAAATCCGTTTTATACTCACTAAGCTTCTGTTCACGTGTGTTTCCCTCTTCCTCCCTGTGCAGCTGGTCGTACTTAAGCTTTAGCTCAGTAAACTCAAGCTTTTTCCTCTGAAGCTCCCGGCTTAAACTTTCCTTTTCCATGATAAAAAGCTCATCCCTCTGCTTTACCTCATCCCCTGCGGAAACCAAAACCTCCTTTACCGCTACTCTTAAGTCGGTATAGAATTCTAGCCTTCCTTTTGCCTCTATAGCTCCTTCTCCCATAACCTCAGCAGTCAGGCTTCCCGAACTGACAGACTCATACTTTACCTTTGGCAGGGTCCAGTTGTATATAGTCTTGGAAAAGAAGGTAAGCAGCAGCATAATTCCCACAAAAACCTTCACTATATCCGATATTTTCTTTTTCCTCTTGTTCAGTTGCTTTTCCATGTCATAACCGGTCATAGCCTTACCCCCTTACCGCTTGATGGCAGAGTGTGAAATACCCTCCACCAGATAATTCTCACCATATAAAAACATAAAAAGCATAGGCAGCATATAAATTATGCCTGCCGCAAAGGCGATCCCCAACTCTCCCCCGTTAACCCTTGAGAGATATATGGACAATGGATATTTGTTAGCATCCTTGAGGAAAATCAGCGGCTGCTCTACCATATTCCAATTGTCGATGAAGGATAGGATAGCAAGGGATGCTATCCCTCCCTTGGACATCGGCAGTATGATTTTGAAAAAAATATGTACCAACGAACAGCCGTCTACCTTTGCTGCTTCTATACATTCATTGGGTATAAACATCATGAACTGCCTCAGCAGAAATACTCCAAAAGCGCTGAATACCCCCGGAAAAACCAGGGACAGATAGCTGTCGATCAAGCCCAGGCGGTCCAGGGTCAGGTAGTTCGGAACCAGTGTCACCTGAAAGGGCATAAGCATAAGGACTATGTAAATGAAAAACAAGGTATCCCGTCCTCTGAACCTGAGCTTTGCAAAGGCAAAGGCCGCCATGGATGATATGAT
>LOES01000131.1 GCA_001515955.1 Clostridia bacterium BRH_c25
ATCCGGAACAGCAATATTTTTCACAAGCCTGCCCAGCCATCCCTCCTTTGGATTTATAGAAGAGCCTTCTCTACGGTGGAGCTTCATCCTGCCGGCTGTAGTAACCGTGAGGAATACAGAGAAGCACAGTATATAGAAGAGCTGATATCCCCATAATACTGCCAACTGGTACAAGGGGGTGCGATAATGTACAAGAGCTACACCCGCTGATATGCTTTCAAACTTCAAGGAATAGGGCAGGGCAAATATCTGTGAAAGAGCTATAATAACAAGCACAACAGCGGAGGTCTTTATCAAAGGGTTTGCAGGCTTCATTATACCTGAAGCTCCGGTATGGGAAGAAAACATTGAATTGCTGTGGATATGCCTGTACAGCATTACAATTGAAAGAACTGTTATATATATCGGATAATCCCAGGTATTTGTCATATACATAATTGAGAGAAGAAAGCCC
The DNA here is from genome assembly GCA_001515955.1 of Clostridia bacterium BRH_c25. The sequence continues at coordinate 455 of LOES01000131.1, forward strand.
AGCAGCACAAGCTTGCCATAGCCAAGCCGCCCTGGTTCCTTACCTGGGGCAAAGCAGCTCAGAATCAGTGCCATAAAGGTCAACACTGTTGGGATGTCGGATACATGGCCGTGAAGATCTGATACTATAAAGGAATAGGCCGGATACTCATGTATAGTCTTATCATCGGTAGAAGGATTGTAGCCTATGTACCTGGTGGAATCAGGATAAAAATACTTACTGTCCTCCGGCTGTGAAGAGGTTATCCGGTTATACAGAGGTACTCCGTAGCCGTAAATGAAGCTGTGCAGGTTGCCTCCGAAAGCAAGAAGTGAGGCAGCTATCAGCCCTGCTATTACCAGCTTTCTCATACTGAACCTTTTCAGAAGATGCAGCAGGTTGGAGGCTATGGAAAAAGTAAGCAGGAAGGATAGGGAGAAAAGGGTCGCAATCATCAGGTTGTATGAGACTGCAGGTTCGATGCCTGTAAGCTTTGTAAGATAAGCGCAGATATAGTGACCGAAATAGTAATAATTGATGCCCTTTCCGGCAAACCATATATCAATGGGAGGCATGCCGTCCGCCCTGAGGATGGCATTTACAAAGCCGAAGTCCATATATTTCTCAAGTCCGTATATGTCAGGCTGCAGCCCCCTTACATAACACCAAGAAAGGAGCATGCCCAGAAACAGCAGTTCTTCAAAAAGTATGATGCGTTTGTTCTCCTTGATAAATTCCACGGTATTAGAGCGTTTGTAAGCAAGCAGTGCGGCAGGTATTAAAGCCAAAGGCAGGATAATGGAGTGTATGGATAAAAGCCATGAGGAATATGATAATGTCAGGATACCTATAATCTTAGAAAAACCATAGCCTCTATCGAAAAAGCAACAGAGGACTTTTTGGGCAACCGGCAGGAATAATATGCCTATTAGTAGAATATATAACCACCATTTAATTACAAATATCATGTACCCTAGCATACGTCGAACCTCCTAAATATTGTGTATTTACACATTTATATATTACACGAAAAAAAGAAATATTAAAAGTGGACATTAGATGCGAGTAGGGGCTCGTATCTGGCCAAAAAGGAATATAAAGGAGATAATTCATGAAAGTCAGAAAAGCGATAATACCTGCGGCGGGACTGGGGACTAGGTTTCTGCCCGCCACCAAGGCACAGCCGAAAGAAATGCTCCCTATTGTGGATAAACCGACAATACAGTATATCGTGGAAGAAGCAATCAACTCAGGTATTGAGGAAATCCTCATTGTGACAGGAAGAAACAAAAGAGCTATTGAGGATCATTTTGACAGGTCGGTGGAGCTGGAGCTGGAGCTAAGGAATAAAGGCAATGATGCGCTTCTGAAGCAAGTGCAGGATATTTCCAGCCTGGTGGATATACACTATATCAGACAGAAGGAGGCAAAGGGACTGGGCCATGCGATATACTGCGCCAGAACCTTTGTAGGGGATGAGCCCTTTGCAGTAATGCTTGGGGATGATGTGGTAGATTCGGCTATTCCATGCATAAAGCAGCTGATTGACGTATTTGAGTGTCATTCCAGGACTGTGCTTGGGGTTCAGAGGGTAAGCCCTGAGGATGTAAATAAATATGGAATAGTCGACTATGATATAATCAGTGACAGGCTTTACAAGGTAAAAGACCTTGTAGAAAAGCCGGCTAAAGAAAAAGCACCTTCAAATATAGCAATACTGGGAAGGTATATAATAACCCCTGAGATATTTGGCATATTGGAGGGCACAGAACCAGGTTCAGGGGGAGAGATACAGCTGACAGATGCATTGAGGGCGCTGGGGAAGGTCCAGGATATGTATGCATATAACTTTGAAGGTAAAAGATATGACATAGGCTCAAAGCTTGGCTTCCTGCAAGCAACAGTGGAATTCGCACTGCAGCGGGAAGAGCTGAGCCGAGACTTCAGGGAGTATTTAAAAGGGTTGAGCATTTAGAATGAGAGACTATGTTTTGTATGTGTCATTCTGAGCGTAGCGAAGAATCTTATGCCTGTGAGAATAACCTTGACAAATACCTTTGAGTATTCCCCAAGGGTCTAAGATCCTTCATTGCATTCAGGATGACATGAATCGCGCAACTCGTAACGCGAAACGCGTAACCAAGCCTGATAGGAATACCCCAAAATGATTACGGAGGTAAATTTATGAGCTATTACGAAAGGTACAACAAATGGATTACTGATGCTGCCTTTGATGAGGAGACCAGGAAGGAACTCATGGCTATCAAGGGTAATGATAAGGATATAGAGGATAGGTTTTACAAGGATCTGGAGTTCGGAACCGGCGGCCTTAGAGGTGTAATCGGAGCCGGCACCAACAGGATGAACAAGTATACAGTCGGCAGAGCGACACAGGGTCTGGCCAATTACATCATAAAAAAAAGGCTGGAAAACCCCAGTGTTGTAATTGCTTATGATTCCAGGCGCTTTTCCTATGAATTCGCCATAGAGGCGGCAAGGGTGCTGAATTCCAATGGGATTATCGCATATGTATTCAATGAGCTTAGACCCACACCGGAGCTTTCCTTTGCAGTCAGGGAGCTGAGAGCAACAGCAGGGATCGTTATTACAGCAAGCCACAATCCGCCCCAATATAATGGCTACAAGGTTTATTGGAGCGACGGAGGGCAGGTGGTTTCACCCATTGCTGAGGAGCTTATTGCAGAAGCGAATTCCATACAGGATTTTTCTGAAATAAAGTGCATGGATGAATGCTATATAAGCAATAAAGGATTGCTGCGATTTTTGGGTAAAGAGATGGATGACAGGTATATCGGCAAGGTCAGGGGTCTGGCACTTAATTCCGATGTGGTGAAGGAAGTGGGAGATGACTTTGGAATTATATATACACCTTTGCATGGAGCGGGTAACATTCCTGTCAGGAGGGCTTTAAAGGAGACCGGTTTTAACAATGTGACGGTAGTGCCGGAGCAGGAGTTGCCGGACCAGGACTTTCGTACTGTAAAATTCCCTAATCCTGAGGAGCATGAGGCTTTTACTCTCGCTATTGAGCTTGCCGGGAAGCAGTCTGCAGATATAATAATCGGAACTGACCCCGACTGTGACAGGGTGGGGGTTGTAGTGAAGAACACCCAGGGTGAATATGTGGTCCTCACAGGGAATCAGACAGGAGCATTGCTTGTTGACTATATATTGGGTTCCATGCAGAAGCAGGGCAGATTGAATGAGAGAAGCACTATAATAAACACCATAGTAACAGGCAAGCTGGGGGCGAAAATAGCAGAAAGCTATAATGTGGGGACGATATCTGTACTTACAGGTTTCAAATATATTGCAGAGAAGATAAAAGAATTTGAAAATACCGGGAGAGAATTCATATTCGGCTATGAAGAAAGCTATGGATATCTTGCAGGAACCTTTGTAAGAGACAAGGATGCAGTCATTACATCCATGCTTATATGCGAGATGGCTGCCTGCTACAAGAAAAAAGGAATGACACTGTACGAAGGGCTTATGAACCTCTATAGCAAATACGGATATTACAAGGAGAGTCTTAGCTCCATTACTTTCAAAGGTAAGGAAGGCATGGAGGAAATGGTCAGGCTTATAGATGGATTAAGAAGCAATCCGCCCGGGGAGGTCAACGGTATTAAAGTGACAGAAGTAAGGGACTATTTGGATTATAACGGTACGATAACACTTCCGAAGGAAAACGTACTTCAATTTATACTGGAGGACAAATCCTGGTTTTGCATAAGACCTTCAGGAACTGAACCGAAGCTGAAGATATATTTTTCCGTAACAGGGGAAAGCAATGATGCTGCCGAAGCAAGAATGGCAGGGCTTAGAGCTGGGGTAGAGGTATATGTGGAAGTTTAATATACAGAAAAAGAAGGAAATATTGAATAGATATTGAATATATATTATTGCACATTATAAGGCAATTTCGAGGGAGGCTAGTACAATGACAGGCAAAAAGCTGCTTGTAGTTGACGATCAACAGGGTGTTAGATTTCTTATCAGCGAAATATTCCAGGAAGAAGGCTATAATGTTGCCGAAGCAAGCAATTATGAAGAAGCAATAGAGGTAGCAAAGAAGTTCATGCCTGATATTGCTCTGGTAGACATGAGACTGGGGAATAATGCGGGTTATGACGGAGGGGATATCGTTAAGGAGCTTAAACAGTACATTCCTGAGCTGGTACCTATAGTTGTGACTGCCCATAGTGAGCCTGACAAGCTTAATAAGGCAATTAAGTGCGGTGCGGTGTACTGTCTGGAAAAGCCTTTTGATGTTGAGCGGATTGTCAGTGTGGTAAATGAGCAGTATATAAAATATTCATGTGATATTGTGAAACTAGGTAATAGCAGCGTGTAACAGATCGTACAGGCCAATCCACAGATAACAGGCTTTGCACATGGCACGTAGCACGTGCCCCGAAGCTAAATAAATACGTCAGGGAGGAAGAAAAATGGATAAAGTAATTATAAGGCTGAGAATGAGTGCACATGATGCGCATTACGGAGGGAATCTGGTGGACGGAGCAAGGATGCTGGGACTTTTCGGAGATGTTGCAACAGAGCTTCTTATAAGAAATGACGGAGATGAAGGACTGTTTTGTGCTTATGACAATGTTGAGTTTCTTGCACCGGTATTTGCCGGAGACTACATCGAAGCTGTGGGCGAAATTACAAAGATGGGAAACACATCAAGAAAAATGCAGTTTGAAGCCAGAAAGGTGATACAGGCAAGAACCGACATTAATGATTCAGCGGCAGAAGTACTGGAAACACCAATTGCAGTATGCAGAGCAAGCGGCACCTGCGTAGTACCAAAAGACAAGCAGCGGCTGTAGCCGCTGCTTAGATACGAGATACGAGATGCTAGATGCGAGGATTAGGGCAAGGCTTCGAAGCATTGCTTGCACTCTCGAATCTCGGATCTAGAATCTCGCATCTAAAATTAAGGGAGGATTTTTTTCGTGGATAAATTAATCATAACAGCGTGTCTTACGGGAGCGGAAGTGACAAGGGAGCAGCAGCCCAATCTTCCCATCAGTCCCGATGAAATAGCTGAAGCAGCATATCAGGCATGGAAAGCCGGTGCTTCAATAGTGCATATCCATGCCAGGAAGGCTGACGGTACTCCGACTCAGGATATTGAGGTATATAGGGAGATCAAAGAGAAGATTGCAAAAAAATGCGATATAATATTTCAACCTTCAACAGGGGGAGCGGTATGGCACTCCAAGGAAGAAAGGATACAGCCTGTACACCTGAAGCCCGAAATGGCTTCCCTGAGCACAGGCACATGCAATTTTGGTCCGGATGTGTTCATGAATTCAGAAGAGTATATTGAGACCTTCGCAAAAGCTATGCAGGAAAATGGTGTAAAGCCGGAGATTGAAGTATTTGAAAAGGGTATGATCAACAATGCATTGAAGCTGGTCAAAAAAGGACTTCTTACAATGCCAATACATTTTGACTTTGTTTTGGGTGTTCCCGGAGCAATGCCGGGGGAGCCAAGGGACCTTATGTACCTTGTAGACAGCATTCCTGCCGGCTGCACCTGGACGGTGGCAGGCATAGGAAGGGCGGAGCTTCCTCTTGCAGTGATGGCAATAGTAATGGGAGGACATGTAAGGGTAGGCTTTGAAGATAATATATTCTATTCAAAGGGTGTAGTTGCAGAGTCTAATGCTCAATTGGTAGAAAGAATTGCAAGGATAGCAAAGGAATGCGGCAGAGAAGTGGCAATACCGGATGAAGCAAGGAAGATACTGAATGTTAGTCGCTAGATACTAGTCGCTAGTCTCTAGTTTTAGGGCAAAGCCTGCGAAGCCTTGCCCAAATCTAGCGACTCGTGACTCGTGACTAGTGACTAACGAAAATCATTTAGATATTTCTAAAGGATTTTCGTGTTTTATGTAGAAATATAGTTATATGATAATGATACCTGGGGGGGTGATATCGTGCTTTTCGATACGAATATCAGTGCAGCAGTGAGATGTAAGCATTGCGGCAAACTTGTAATAAAGGACATATCTCTTTTTAACCTTTCTAAGGGCAGCTTGCATGAGGAAAGATGCAATTGCGGCAATAAGTTATTCAGAATTAAAAGCAGCGATTCAAAGACCTTCTGTCTATATATCAATTGTATTGCCTGTGACAAGGAACATCTTTACCTGTTTAACTCCAGACAGGTTTTAAGTGAAAAAATGAAAATCCTGGGCTGCCCGAACAGCAGGTTGGACATTGCATTCGTAGGCAACAGGAAGCTGGTCAGAGAAGTGGCCATTAAGTATCAAAAGGACTTGCAGGAGCTTATAAAAGTGCTTGAGGTGTAAAAAAGGCACGGGTATGGTGCAAAATTAGATGCCCGTGTCTAATATTTTGAAAGTATTAGATTGAACGCACAAAAGTATTTACATCGGGCAAAGTGCGAATTCAATAACAACCAAGGAAACATTTACGCGAAATCTGAATTAAGAAT
>LOES01000132.1 GCA_001515955.1 Clostridia bacterium BRH_c25
GTGCCATACCAGCCACAAGTCGAGGTCCTTTGTTTGGCGGCCCATAATTTGGTATCTGTGGCTCTTCATGCATGCTGCTTCCTATTCCATGACCAACAAAATCCCGGACTATGGAAAAACCGTTTGATTCCACATGCTTCTGTATTGCATTAGAGACATCCGACAGCCGTTTACCGGCAAGTGCATGTTCGATTCCCGCAAAGAAGCTTTCTTCTGTTACCTTTAAAAGCCTTTCCCTTTCATCATCTATATGCCCTATCCCGTAGGACCTGGCTGCATCTCCATAGTAACCTTCATATACAGCCCCAATATCAATCCCTATTATGTCGCCATCCTTTAACATTGTGGAACCCGGTATGCCATGTACAACCTGTTCATTTATTGATGAACATATGCTGGCAGGAAATCCATTATAACCCTTAAACGCGGGGATCCCTCCGCTTTTTTTAATATGTGCTTCTGCAATCGTATCGAGTTCCAATGTAGTAATACCAGGCCTAATCACCTCTCTCAAGAGCTCATGGGTCTCTGCAACGATTCTGCCTGCAATTCGCATCAGTTCAATTTCTCTAGGTGACTTAACGCTTATCATTTGAATCTCTCCAATGCATTAATTATATCCTCGAATACTTTATCGGCAGATTTCTCGCCATTTACAGCTACCAGAACACCCATTTTCTTGTAATAATCTATAAGGGGAAACGTCTGGTTCTTATATACATTCAAACGGTTTGCGACTGTTTCTAACTTGTCATCTTCCCTTGTATAGAGCTTTCCTCCGCACTTGTCACAGGTTCCATCCAATACAGGTCTGTAAAAGCATAAGTTATAACTCTCACCACATTTATTGCAGACTCTCCTGCTGGTCATTCTATCAATAATTGTTTTGTCAGATACCTCCAGGTTCACAACTGCATCTAATTTTTTTGCTATTCCTTCAAGTTCTTTGTCTAATGCTTCCGCCTGGACTAAAGTCCTTGGGAACCCGTCAAGCAGGAATCCTTCTTTGCAATCATCTTCAAGAAATCTGTTTTCTACTATTTTGAGAGTCAAATCATCGGGAACCAATAGGCCCTTCTCAATGTACTTTTTTGCTTCTACACCTATTGGAGTATCTCTACTAATGTTGTCTCTGAATATATCTCCTGTGGATATGTGCGGTATACCATACTTATTTTCTATCCGGCTCGCCTGAGTGCCCTTGCCGGACCCTGGCGAACCCAACAACACTATCCTCATTTCTTCTCTCCAATCTAGCGTTATGCGAAAATATAATATACAATCCATTCAAATTTCGCATAACGTTTCCTTACTTTATTGAATTAGCACGCGAGTGCGTTCAATATTCTATTTGTTCTATTTCAGGAAGCCCTGGTAATTTCTCATCACCATCTGTGCTTCAATCTGCTTTACAAAGTCCATTGCAACACCAACAACTATAAGCAATGAAGTACTTCCGAAATACACCTTTATTCCGGTGAAGTTCATAAGGAATATCGGCACTATAGCGATAACAGCAAGGAAAAATGCACCTACTAACGTTATTCTATTCAATGATTTTGCTATGAAGTCGGAAGTTGGCTTTCCAGGTCTTATTCCCGGTATGAATCCACCATACTTCTTGATATTATTGGATACTTCTATCGGGTTGAATGTGACTGCTGTGTAGAAGTATGTAAATCCAATGATAAGCAATGCGTAGAGTATCCCATGACCCCAAGTTCCCCAGTTGAAATATGTGTTGAAGAACCTGTAAGCTCCCGAATTCGGGAAGAATTGTGCGATCTGTCCCGGGAATGCTATTAGCGACATTGCGAATATAACCGGTATAACTCCGGCTTGGTTTACCTTCAGCGGAATATGGGTACTCTGTCCGCCGTACATTTTTCTACCAACAACCCTCTTTGCATACTGTACAGGTATCCTTCTCTGGCCTTCCTGTATAAGTACAACACCCATGATTATAAGTAATGCAAATACTCCAAACAGTATTATCTCTAAGAGATTAGTAGTTTTTACCTTATAGAGCTCTATAATTTTCTGAATTCCGCCAGGAAGCCTTGAAATTATACCGGCGAAAATCAGTAGAGATATACCGTTTCCGATACCCTTTTCATTGATTTGCTCACCCAGCCACATCAGAAATGCTGTCCCGGCTGTAAGTGAAAGAGCAACCAGTATTACTGATGCGGCATCTGTCCTCAAGAGATATCCCCTGAGTCCATAAGATAATGCCGAAGCCTGGATAAGTGCCAGTACAACAGTGCCATATCTTGTGAACTGAGCTATCTTCTTTCTGCCCTCTTCACCCTCTTTAGCAAGGGCTTCGAGGCTGGGAATAGCTATAGTAAGAAGCTGCATTATAATGGTTGCGTTAATATAAGGTGATATGCTCATTGCGAATATTGCGAAGTTTTCAAATGCTCCACCTGAAATAGTGTCAAAAAATCCGAGTAGACCACCGCCTTGAATAAGCTGTGACAATGCTTCGGTATCCATACCAGGTACAGGAATGAAGCTTCCGAGTCTGAATATTGTAAGCATAGCGAGTGTGAACATCATTTTATATCTCAGATCAGGAATCTTCCAAGCATTTCTTATTGTGTTAAACACCCTATATCACCTCTACCTTTCCTCCTGCTGCTGCTATTTTGTCTGCAGCTGTTTTACTGAATTTATGTGCTTGCACTGTCAAATTTTTTGTAAGGTCTCCGCTGCCTAGTATTTTAACTCCACCAAGCATTGCTTTTACCAAGCCTGCTTCTTTTAAGACCTCCGGGCTGACAACTGTTCCGCTGTCGAATCTTTCAAGGTCACTGAGGTTAACAACAGCATACTCTCTTCTGAATATATTAGTAAAACCAATCTTTGGTATTCTTCTATACAGAGGCATCTGTCCGCCTTCAAAACCAAGCCTTACTCCGCCGCCGGACCTGGAGTTCTGTCCTTTTTGGCCTTTGCCTGCGCTTTTGCCCTGACCGGAAGCTGTACCTCTGCCAATTCTCTTCTTTGACTTGGTACTGCCTTCTGCAGGTTTAAGCTCGTGTAATTTCATATTTACACCTCCTTGATTACATTTCCTTTACTTCAACCAAATGTATAACCTTCTGGATCATACCTCTTATCTGAGGTGTGTCATTGTGTTCAACTTCACTGTTAATTTTCTTGAGCCCCAGAGCTATTACTGTTTTTACCTGGTCCTCTTTCCTGCCTATTACACTTTTTACCAATTTAACTTTTAGTTTAGCCAAGGTTCGTCCCTCCTAGCCTAATATCTCTTCTACAGTTTTACCTCTAAGCTTTGCTACATCTTCCACTGTCTTCAATGAAGCCAGCCCCTTTATAGTAGCATTTACCATGTTTCTTGGATTATTTGATCTCAAGGATTTTGTTCTTATATCCTTTATGCCAGCCAGTTCAAGAACTGCACGGGCAGGACCTCCTGCTATAACACCAGTACCTTCTTTTGCAGGCATCAGAAGCACTTTACCTGCTCCGGACACACCTATAACTTCATGAGGTATTGAAGTTCCAACTATAGATACCTTTACAAGGTTCTTCTTTGCATCTTCGATACCTTTTCTGATTGCTTCAGGTATTTCTACTGATTTTCCGGTGCCAACTCCAACATAGCCATTCAAGTCTCCAACAACTACTATGGCGCTGAATCTGAAGTTTCTACCACCTTTAACAACCTTGGCAACTCTGTTTATAGCAACAACCTTTTCCTTAAGGTCAAGTTTACTTGCATCTATTGGCTGCATTTATTTCCCTCCCTTATCCTAGAATTCCAATCCAGCTTCTCTAGCTGCATCAGCCAGCTCCTTGACTCTACCATGATATATATATCCGCCTCTGTCGAAAACAACCTGCTTTATACCAGCTTCAATGGCTTTCTTGGCTACTAATGTGCCAACCTCTTTCGCTGCTCCCTTGTTTCCGCCGTGACCTGGATTATCCTTTAACTCTTTATCCAGAGTTGAGGCTGATACTAAAGTAACACCCTTTACATCATCAATTAGCTGTGCATATATATTGTTAAGACTTCTATAGACATTCAATCTTGGTCTTTCTGTTGTCCCTACAAGCTTCTTTCTCATTCTCAAATGTCTTTTCAGCCTTGTGCTGTTCTTACTGGCTTTAGTTATCACCCTGTGTCACCCCTTTGTTATTTATTTCTTACCTGTTTTACCTTCTTTTCGTCTGATTATTTCATCAGAGTACTTGATACCTTTTCCTAGATATGGTTCAGGTTTTCTGACCGCTCTGATGTTAGCCGCATGTATCCCAACCAATTCTTTGTTTGAGCCCTTTACAACTATCCTGTTTGGAGCCGGAACTTCGGTTGTTATTCCTTCCGGATCATCCATTTCAACCGGGTGCGAGTAGCCCATTGTAAGTGTAAGCTTCTTGCCGGCCTTTGCTGCTCTGTAACCAACACCGTTTATTTCAAGTGTTCTTTCGAATCCTTTTGAAACACCTTCAACCATGTTGTTTACAAGAGCTCTTGTAAGCCCGTGCAATGCTCTGTGCATTTTCTGATCAGTTGGTCTTGTAACTATTACCTTGCCGTCTTCTATCGCTATATTAATATCTTCATTCATCTTCTTGACAAGCTGACCCATCGGTCCCTTAACTGAAACCGTATTGTCATCAGCTATCTTTACCTCAACTCCCTGGGGAATTGCTATAGGTAATTTTCCTATACGTGACATGCTTGCACCTCCTCTATACGTAAGATTTTACCAAACGTAGCAAAGCACTTCTCCGCCAACGCCCTGGAGTCTCGCACTCTTGTCTGTCATTATTCCCTTGGATGTTGAAATGATTGCTATGCCTAGTCCTCCAAGTACCTTTGGTATATCTTCATTCTTTGCATATACTTTAAGCCCTGGTTTGCTTATCCTCTTCAAACCTGTTATAACTTTCTGCTTGTTTGATCCATACTTAAGACCTATTTTGATTAAACTCGTGTTTCCGTCATCGATTATCTCATAACCCTTTATATATCCTTCATCAAGCAGGATCTGTGTAATAGCCTTCTTCATATTCGAAGTAGGTACGTCAACCGTATCGTGCTTAACTGTATTGGCATTTCTGATTCTGGTTAGCATATCAGCAATTGGATCAGTTGTAACCATTAATCTTAACCTCCCTTATACCGTAATTCATGGACATTCCGCATCCTTCAGTCCATTCAGTGCTCTGCACTTTAGGTAATTTCTGAAACTCTGTTTATGTTTACTTGATGACCTTAACGGACATCAACTATATCATCTTACCAGCTTGCTTTCCTAACACCTGGTATTTGACCTTTATACGCTAACTCCCTGAAGCAAATACGGCAGATACCATACTTTCTCAGAACAGAATGTGGTCTTCCGCATAACTTGCATCTGGTATATGCTCTGGTCTTATACTTTGGTGCTGCTTGCTGCTTTAATACCATTGACTTCTTAGCCACAATTTTACCTCCTTCGCGCAGTATTTGCTGCTAGCTTGCATAAGGCATTCCGAGGAGTCTCAAGAGTTCTCTTGCTTCCTCGTCAGTCTCGGCTGTGGTTACGAATATAATATCCATACCCCTGATTTTATCAACTTTATCATATTCTATTTCAGGGAATATAAGTTGTTCTTTTATACCAAGCGAGTAATTTCCTCTACCGTCAAATGCTTTAGCGGATACCCCTCTAAAGTCTCTGACTCTTGGAAGAGCTACATTGAATAACTTGTCAAGGAATTCATACATCTGCTTGCCGCGAAGTGTAACCTTCGCTCCGATTGACATTCCCTGTCTGACCTTAAATGCTGCTACTGACTTTCTTGCCTTTGTAACAACCGGCTTCTGGCCTGTTATTGTTCCAAGCTCTGATACTGCGGCATCAAGGCCTTTGGCATTGTCCTTAGTATCTCCCAAACCCATATTAATTACTACCTTCTCAAGTTTTGGTATCTGCATAACACTCTTATATTGAAACTTCTGCATCATTGCAGGAGCAACTTCATTCAAGTATTTCTCTTTTAGTCTGGCCATTTCTTTCTACCTCCCTTCAGAGATTATTTATCTAATACTTCGCCACAGCTCTTACAGTATCTAACCTTTGACTTATCATCCAGTATTTTGTGTCCTAACCTTACGCCCTTTTTGCATTTGTCGCACCATAGCATAACCTTTGAACTGAATACTGCTGACTCCTGGTGTATTATACCGCCCTGCTGCATGTCTTTGCCGGGTTTCTTGTGCTTCTTGCTCATGTTGACTCCTTCAACAATCACCTTATCTTCCTGTGGTAAAGCTGCAAGCACTTTTGCCTTTTTGCCTTTATCCTTGCCGGAGACTACTACAACTGTATCTCCCTTTTTAACATGTAATTTTTTAACTTCTGCATTTGCCATTCAATACACCTCCCTTAAAGCACTTCAGGTGCGAGGGAAATTATTTTCATAAAATCCTTTTCACGAAGTTCTCTCGCAACAGGCCCGAATATACGGGTTCCTTTTGGTTGCTTATCGTCCTTTATGATTACTGCTGCATTATCATCAAATCTTATATAACTTCCGTCAGGGCGTCTCTTACCCTTTACAGACCTAACAATAACGGCCTTAACGACTTCTCCCTTTTTAACAACACCGCCTGGTGTTGCGTCTTTAACAGAAGCAACTATTACATCTCCAATGTTTCCATACTTTCTTGTGGAACCGCCCATTACACGTATACACAGGAGCTCCTTCGCTCCGGAATTATCTGCTACATTTAAACGTGTTTCCTGCTGAATCATTCAAAACCCTCCTTTCGGAATTTTTACTTAGCTTTTTCAATTATTTCAACAAGTCTCCATCTTTTATCCTTGCTCAAAGGCCTTGTTTCCATAATTTCTACCTTATCGCCTATTTTGCACTCATTATTTTCATCATGTGCCTTGAATCTTGTTGTTCTCTTTATTGATTTGCCGTAAAGCGGATGACGAACCAGCGTCTCAATAGCTACAACTATCGTTTTATCCATCTTGTCGCTTACAACCTTACCTATTCTGGTCTTTCTATTATTTCTATCCAAAGTCTAAACCTCCTTCTTCCTACTTTGCCTGTGCGGACTTAAGTTCATTTTCTCTAAGGATGGTTTTTATTCTAGCAATAGATTTCTTTACATCTCTAACCCTGAGCGGGTTTTCAAGCTGTCCTGTAGCCATCTGAAATCTAAGATTAAAAAGCTCTCCTTTTAACTCAATAAGCTTCTGCTCCAACTCATTAACAGACAAATCGCGAACTTTGTTAGCTTTCATTTGCATCACCAACCATTTCCTCAGTTTGCTGGCGGGTTACAAACTTACACCTGACAGGAAGCTTGTGCACTGCGAGTCTAAGAGCTTCTCTAGCTACTTCTTCCTCAACACCCGCTATTTCAAATAATACTCTGCCCGGCTTTACAACAGCTACCCAGTATTCAGGAGCACCTTTACCGGAACCCATACGGGTTTCAGCTGGCTTCTGAGTTACCGGCTTATCCGGGAATATCTTTATCCAGATCTTACCGCCTCTTTTTGTATATCTTGTCATTGCCTGCCTGGCTGCTTCAATCTGGTTGCTTGTAATCCAACCTGGTTCTGTAGCCTGAAGTCCGAATTCACCATAAGCTATAACGTTGCCTCTTGTTGCTTTGCCCCTCATGTTGCCTCTCATCTGCTTACGGTGCTTAACTCTTTTTGGCATTAACATTATGCTTCTCCTCCTTCCGCAGCTGCTGCATTCAGCTTAGCCTGCTCGTCCTTACGAGTTTTGGCTTGTGGAAGAACCTCCCCTTTATATATCCAGACCTTTACACCTATTCTTCCATAGGTAGTTTTTGCTTCTGCGAATCCATAATTGATATCTGCTCTCAAAGTCTGTAGAGGAATTGTTCCTTCACGGTACCATTCGCTTCTTGCAATTTCAGCACCGCCGAGACGACCTGCGCACATGATCTTTATACCCTTTGCGCCTGATCTCATTGTTCTCTGCATTGACTGCTTCATTGCTCTTCTGAATGATATTCTCTTCTCCAGCTGTGCTGCAACGTTTTCAGCTACAAGCTGAGCATCCATTTCCGATACCTTTATTTCTGTGATGTTTATTGAAACACCCTTGTTGTTTGTGAGTTTTTCCAAATCTCTTTTAAGCTCTTCTATTCCAGCTCCGCCTTTTCCGATTACCATACCCGGTTTTGCTACATGTATGTTAATCTTTATCTTGCCGGCTGTTCTTTCTATTTCAATTCTTGATACTCCCGAAGCATAAAGCTTGGATTTCAAGAATTTTCTTATCTTGGTATCTTCTACTAAAAAATCTGCAAAGCTCTTATCATCTGCATACCATTTTGTGTCCCAATCCTTGATGATACCAACCCTAAGTCCGTGTGGATTTACCTTTTGGCCCACTAAAATCCCTCCTTCTTCACTCTTTTTCCTTAACCGCCAATGTTATATGGCTTGTTCTTTTGAGTATGCTCACGCCTCTACCCTGTGCCCTTGCCATAAATCTCTTAAGTGTAGGTCCCTGAGTGGCATAAACCTCTGAGATGTACAATTTGTCAACATTCATGTTGAAGTTGTTCTCGGCATTAGCCACTGCAGATTTTAAAAGCTTTTCCAATATCGCCGACGCAGATTTTGGTGTATGCTTTAATATAGCAACAGCGTCTCCAATCTTTTTACCTCTGATTAAATCTATAACTATATTAACCTTTCTCGAGGAAATTCTAACGTGTTTAACTATAGCTTTTGCTTCCACAGGAAATACCTCCTTCCATATTATCATGGTTCTGCTTAATTAGATTGCTTTCTATTTCAGAGCTGAAGACCTTTCCGTGTGATGTCCGTGACCTCTGAAAGTTCTGGTGGGAGCAAATTCACCCAGCTTGTGACCGACCATATCCTCTGTCATATACACAGGAACATGCTTCCTGCCGTCATATACCGCAATAGTGTGGCCTACCATTTCAGGGAATATTGTTGAGCTCCTTGACCAGGTCTTAAGCACAACCTTTTTGTTTGCCTTGTTCATATCTATAATTTTTCCCAATAACTTCTCATCTACATAAGGTCCTTTTTTTGTTGAGCGGCTCATTGATTTGCCTCCTTTCATTTCCGGTTTCGCGTTTCGTGTTTCGTGTTACGCGATCAAAGTAAGTGCTTCGTAGCCCCGCTTGCACACGCGCAACTCGCAACGCGTAACTCGTAACAAATCATTCTATTTCGTATTTCTTCTCTTTACGATGAACTTGCTTGAAGCCTTCTTATTGTTTCTTGTCTTATATCCGAGTGTTGGTTTACCCCAAGGAGTAACAGGTCCTGGTCTTCCTATCGGTGACCTGCCTTCACCACCACCATGAGGATGGTCTACAGGATTCATTACGGAACCTCTTACTGTTGGTCTCACACCCATGTGTCTCTTCCTGCCGGCACTGCCTAATGTGATGTTTTCATGATCGAGGTTTCCTACCTGACCTATTGTCGCTTTGCACTCGATTCTTATCATCCTGACTTCTCCGGATGGAAGTCTTACCTGTGCATAATCCCCTTCTTTAGCCATAAGCTGTGCGGAGTTTCCTGCTGATCTTACAAGCTGTGCTCCCTTCCCTGCTTTAAGCTCTATGTTGTGGATTATAGTACCCACCGGTATGCTTCTAAGTGGTAAAGCATTTCCAACCTTTATATCAGCACTATCTGATGATATAATGATGTTTCCTACTTTTAATCCGTTAGGAGCTATGATATATCTCTTTTCACCGTCAGCATAATTGAGTAGTGCTATATTGGCTGATCTGTTAGGATCATACTCGATTGACGCAACGGTTGCAGGTACATCAACCTTATCTCTCTTGAAATCAATTATTCTGTATTTTCTCTTATGTCCGCCACCTTGATGTCTAACTGTTATCTTACCATAATTGTTTCTTCCAGCTTTACTTTTTAATATTTCAACCAGGGATTTCTCCGGTTCTGTTTTTGTAATTTCTTCAAAGGTTGAAACCGTCATATTACGTCTAGCTGGAGAAGTCGGATTATATTTTTTTATTGCCATTTTTTCTCCTCCTTTTACAGTCCTTCGAAGAATTCGATGCCCTTGCTATCTTTTGTGAGCTTTATGATTGCTTTTTTGTAGCTGGGTCTTCTTCCTTCATATTTCCCCATTCTCTTCATCTTGCCCATTACTCTTATAGTGCTGACCTTGTCTACCTTTACCTTGAATATCTCTTCAACTGCATATTTTATTTCAGTCTTGTTTGCATTGACATCTACTATGAAGGTGTATTTCTTGTCTGCCATTTCACTCATGCTTTTCTCAGTTATTACCGGTCTTCTTACTATATCGTAAGCGTTCATTATGCATACACCTCCTCGACTTTTTTAACAGCGTCACTTGTTATTATGAACTTGTCGTAGTTTAAAATGTCGTATACATTTAATGTATTCACCGAGGCTGTCTTCACACCTTTTATGTTCCTTGCAGATTTAATAATGTTCTCATTGCTCTCAGCCATAACGATGAGTGTCTTGGAATCAACCTTGAGGTTTTCAAGCAAGCTTACAACCTGCTTTGTCTTTGGTGCATCAAAGTTCAACTCTTCAATAACAACTATATCATTGTCGATAACCTTCGAACTTAATGCCGACTTCAAAGCTATTCTCTTTATCTTCTTAGGTACTGAGTACCTGTATGATCTTGGCTTTGGAGCAAATACGACACCACCATGCTTCCACTGTGGTGATCTGATGCTTCCATGTCTTGCTCTGCCTGTTCCTTTTTGTCTCCAGGGCTTGATCCCTCCGCCTCTTACCTCAGCTCTGGTGAGGGCTGACTGAGTTCCCTGCCTCTGGTTTGCCAGATACATCTTAACTACCTGGTGCATTGCTTCAACATTTACATTTGCACCGAATATATTTTCACTTAATTCGATTTCTCCAACCTGTTTGCCACTTATATTGTAAAGTGCTACGTTAGGCATTTTACATCCTCCTTTCTACCCCGAACGTTTTATTGGGATTTCACTGTATCCTTTATCATCACCAATGAACCTCTTATTCCAGGAACTGCACCTTTTACAAGGATTACGTTCTTTTCCGGATCAACCTTTACTACTTCGAGGTTTACCACTGTTGTATTTTCTGCACCCATATGTCCCGGAAGCTTCTTGCCCGGAATTGTTCTTGACGGATCCGATGATGCACCCATTGAACCTGATTGTCTGTGATACTTGGAACCATGTCCCATAGGTCCTCTGTGAAAGTTATGTCTCTTTATGGAGCCTGCGAATCCTTTACCCTTTGAAAAGCCGCTTATATCAACTTTGTCGCCTTCCTTAAAGACATCCACCTTTATTTCCTGGCCAACTTCATAAGCTGCTGCATCTTCGAGTCTGAACTCTCTAAGATATCTTTTGGTTGCAACCTTTGCTTTAGCAAAATGTCCTCTTATAGGCTTTGTAACCTTTTTCTCGGCCTTATCATCAAAACCTACCTGTATTGCTGAGTACCCTTCATTCTCTACAGTCTTTTTCTGCACTACCATATTGGGGTTAGCAGCTATTACAGTTACAGGAATTGCTTTTCCTACTTTATCGAATATCTGAGTCATTCCTACCTTTAAACCCAGTATTGCTTTTTTCATTTCTTTACACCTCCAAATTTACAGCGGACCGCTTGGCGGTCATACTAAATTTAATCTTAGATCCGAGATTCGAGTATTTAAGAAGTCCTTCGAAGCCCTACCCTAGCTCTCGCGTCTCGTATCTCGCATCTGGTTTATAACTTTATTTCGATGTCAACACCGGCCGGCAGATCCAGTCTCATAAGTGAATCAACGGTTTTTGGAGTTGGGTTCAATATGTCGATTAATCTTTTATGAGTTCTCATCTCAAACTGCTCTCTTGAGTCCTTATACTTGTGCACTGCACGAAGTATTGTGACTATTTCCTTTTCAGTCGGCAGCGGCACCGGACCTGACACCTTCGCGCCTGTCCTCTTTGCAGTCTCAACTATTTTTTCTGCTGACTGATCGATCAGTATGTGATCATATGCCTTCAACCTGATTCTGATTTTTTGTTTTGCCATTTTTTATTCCCTCCTTTTCATCGCACGCTTTAATTTGCTTACGTGCAACCGCATACTGTTATACACTCACCCGGGTGTGTTCTATTTTTTTATTAGTGTCCGGCAATTTGCCAGAACACTACATCTCCCACCCATTACAGCAGCATAATCAGTAGAGTCGCCCGAATTCTAGAAACGGACAATACTCAGTAAGAATTCGCCAGCCGCAAGAGTTTCCGGCTGCTGCTTCCCAGAATACACCTCTCTCAAGGTTTAATCTGCAACCTCTTACTTCATCGCATGCTAAGTTTCACAACCTTGTATATTTTATAACATTTCAGAACAAATTACAATACTTTTAGAGTCTTTTGAAAAATTTTTTTCATAAACAGTCCTAAAGGACTAGGAATACTAATCCTAGTCCTTAGGAATATTTATTTGCTATAGGGCTGAGCTCTGAAGTCCTGTTGCGCGTTACGTGGTTTAAGTAAAGCTTCGAAGCTCTACCCAAGTCCTCGTATCTCGCATCTCGCATCTCGCATCTCGTATCTGAGAATAGGCGCAGCCTATTCTACTATCGATGCAACTGCACCTGATCCAACTGTTCTTCCGCCTTCACGAATAGCAAATCTCAAGCCTTCTTCTATTGCTATCGGGGTGATAAGCTTTATTGTCATTTCTATATGATCGCCAGGCATGCACATTTCTACTCCTGCCGGAAGGTCTATTACTCCTGTCACGTCTGTTGTTCTGAAGTAAAACTGCGGTCTGTATCCGTTAAAGAACGGTGTGTGTCTTCCGCCTTCTTCTTTTGTCAATACATATACCTGTGCTTTGTAATGTGTGTGTGGCTTTATTGAACCCGGTTTTGCAAGTACCTGGCCTCTTTCTATTTCTGTCCTCTGTACACCTCTTAACAGCACTCCTATGTTGTCTCCTGCCTGTGCCTGCTCAAGAAGCTTCCTGAACATTTCCACCCCTGTTACTACTGTCGACTTTGGAGCTTCTGCAAGTCCTACTATCTCTAC
>LOES01000133.1 GCA_001515955.1 Clostridia bacterium BRH_c25
TTCTTGGGTAGTGCTTCCAAGCTCTTCCTACCTTCCATGGCCTTCACCCATCAACTCCAGGCTCGGCTTCCTCTTGCTCCCCTTGATCCGGGGCCCAGTCTTTACGATGCGGCAGAGTTCACTTTATGTTACGACCAGCATCCTTGCTTGCCCTGTCTAATTTACAGGTACGTTATCCTCCCGCTTGGCACCCCGCATTTCTGCGACGCACTGGGATTTGCTACCCGGCTCCTTGGCGACTACCGGGACCGGACTTTCACCGGCTAGCACGGTCCAGCTTTGCTGGACACGCAGTTGACAGCCTGGCACATAATTTTAATTAATTTTTATATGGTTATGTATTTATCAATTCACTTTTCAATTTTTCAAATTCAACATCACTTATAAGACCCTTATCTTTAAGTTCACCTATTTTTATCAATTTCTGAAACTTGTCCTCATCTTGAACCTTCAGTTTGTCTATCTTATGTGCAATTTCTTTGGTTGGCATATAATGCATTAAATAATCATATAATTTAGGTTCGAAGAAGAGGTATTTTTCAATACTATCATCTTTAAATACAATTAATGTTTCTCTCTTATCGTGAACTATTGTAGTTCCACTTACTGGTTCTCTGCTTGCTATTATTGCTCCGGCGCTGCCAGCAACTAAATATCCAAGTGCCGCTTTGCCATATGAGCTATTTCCCCCATTAATATGAGTTGTCGTATAAAAATCTCCATATCTCGAATAGAAAACAATCTGTTCTATACTAATTTGAAATTTCCCTATATCATTTTTATAGTTACTATTAATAATATTAATAGACCCTTGATCAATCCACAACATCAAGTGTTTATTCATTAAAACTTCATTATATGTTCCACTTTCTATACATTTTGCATAAAGAGCCTTTTCCCTTATTGGATATTTTGTAAAATAGTTATCCTTTAGTAACTTATCTTCCCTTATCCGCTTTTTTCTCTCAATTCTAGTAATTACACAATAATAAATAATCAAGACTATAGATGTCAATATAGCTGAAGGCATAATAATAAAATTTGTAATAATATTAAACTTTTCTGAATTATTATTAGAATTAAATGGCTTACCAGTAATGTCATTAAACTTTTTATCTTTTTCAGATGGTATGTCTTGCCCTAAAAAGATAAAAAACAATTCAGATTTTGTAATATCCGCTTTTACAATCGGGTTATTAATTTCAGGAATATAATCAATAATTTCTATCCAACCCCATATAGTTATAAGTGATGAACATAAAAATATTATAAGGGCTAGTAGCAGCTGTCTTACTCTTGATTTCATATTATCACCTCTGCAGTCACGTTTAAGTAACAATTATAGATAAATTTTACCATATTTTTCTTTCAACTTACAACATAACGTTAGGTAGGTTAGATGTCAGTTCCATAAAAAACATAAGTTTTATTTAAACTCAAGAGCTTTCTTCAAGGGTTTACCTCCCATATTCTAAATTTCATAGTAAGTTGATTAGTTGACAACTTGACACATAAGTATTTAGAAAGAGAGTAGCTGAAAATGATTTGACTTCAAATAATTCAATTTTCACATTACCCTAAATATACATTTTCATTATGCCATTCTAGATAGTGCGAATCAGGAAGTTGGTCTTTTCGCTCTGGCAGAATAATTAGTTTACTGCCGTGATGTGCATAGTATTCTTTGCCATTGCCAAAGTCTTCTTTTATTCTATGACTTACCTCTACAGTAAGAGTCTTGTCTACTGTAATATACCCTCTATCAAACAGCGTATGAAAATCTCTTCGCAGGAACAATCCATTTTTTATTTCATGAGGACCATCAAGACTAAACGGTTTAATATGTGCTGCCTCTAGAACCGGCAGTGTTTTTTCTCCTGTAATTGCACACCTTCGTTGGTAGGCATCGGTAATTAGTACCTTGAAGGCTCCCTGACCAATTCTTGGCTTAATAAGTTGCTCTTTTCCAAAGCGGTTTTCGGAAGCGCTTTCCATAACTACTGATTGCATAACACTTTGATTTTTAAGCTTACCCTTCACCTGCTCATATAATGATAAACCATAAAGTTCAGAGCTATCATAAGTTTTTCCTTGCACAATATTGCGATTCCAATCTTCCGGAACTGGAATCCAGTCCTGCTCATCAAAGTAAAAGGGCATAGAGAGGATAATGCATCCAATGTATGGGTCGGGCTCAGATAGCCTGTTAGTTTTTTTGTATTTGTAGATTCTGTTATTGAGCTCTAAGAGATTATTCGCTCCATTAGCAATGCCAAACGCTTCCCAAGCTAATGAAGATGGCAAAATTGAAAATTTCAAGAATGCTCCTCCACCTACAATATAATCTTTGGGGCTATGAAGTTTGAACAAAAAAATATCGCCTTCATCTAAAGCCTTAAAATTAGTGCGGCCTCCCGGTTTCCAAAAATTCACTTCATCACAGTTTGATATTTTTAAATTTTTGAACCAATCAAAGTCAGTTATCCCTACATAAATTTTCATAAGCATTCGCTTCCTTAACTATAATTTTACATTGCTAACAATCATTAGGTCAGACACTGATTCGTTAAATCATACCATACTTTACCTTTTTCTTTTATTATACATTTTTTCATCATTATTTCATAGATTTTTTCTACTCTGGAGGTTTGGTGGAGGTTTGGTGGGTTTCCCAGTCTGTCAATTTCATAAGGTTAGGAAGGTTGGGTACCGGCCTGTCAGATGGGGACTCCACCCCACCTGAACCGGAAGTCGTGTTAGAGACCTAGTTTCTTAAGTGAATGAAAAGCCATATTCCTAACCTTTTCATTCTCATCCTTGGATGCACTAATTAGATGCTCTTTATATTCAGGTTTGAAATCGTTTATCATTGACTTTATTGCATTCACTTTCCATAACCAGAAGCTTTCAGGCTGGATAAACCAAAATTTTGGCATCAGAACTTCCTTGATGGTCTTCTCATCCATTGAAAGTATCTTGATAAGTGAAATCTTTTCGGCAAGCTCAGACAAGCCTGGTAATTCCTCTTCATCAATCCATGCTTCACTGTTTAAAGGGCAAACATTCTGACACTCATCACATCCATAAATCCATTTGCCTGTCGCTTCATACAGACTTTCAAGCAGTAAATCCTTGACCCCCCAGGTCAAGCGTGTGATACATGCAGCCATATTTGTACAATATGGTTTTTTAAGCGCTTTCGTAGGACATGCATCAATACATTTGGTGCAGCCTTCCGGACAAGCTGTTAAATCATTGGTTTCTATCCATTCCAGTTCATGATCGATAACCCATGTATCAATAATCATCCATGAGCCATGCTTAGTATAGAAAAAATTATTCTTGCGGATAATCCCCAAACCTGCTTTACATGCCGCCCATCTCGCCGCTGTCACTCCATGCAGCTCTTTTGAAGCTCTAATACCAAGCTCATTGAAATATTCTTCTAGCTTGGCTATACTTTTAGTTACCTCGGAGTCCGGTTGGAGCTTGTGGTCATAAAGGTAGTACTTGCCTATCAATCCTTCAAGGTTCTCCGGAACTTTATACTTACCATACCTTGTAATACATACAACTACAGCTTTCGCACCAGGATATGCGTTCTCCGGCGCTGCATATTTTCTTGCATACTCAAGCATCGGCCTTGATTCGGGGCAATCTTCAAGCCGTTGGTTCAAAGCTATCTCATAATCCCTCAACATGTCGAGTTTTACAATTCCGCAGCTCTCAAAACCAAGCTCAACAGCCTTATCCCTGATTTTCTTTGCCAAATCATCTTTATACATAAAAAACCTCCTATTCTATATTCAGTTAATTAGACATACACAGGAGGAAAAGGTTACAAAAATAGTTATAATCTATAATATTATCGTCCATTCCTTTTTCCGAATCCCTTCTCTGATTCTTTTTATCAAAGCTTCATCTACATCTTGTGCATACAATTCCTTGTAGAAATCACGCAGACTTCTAAGTTCTCTGATTTCTTCCAATGCCTGCAAATCAAGCTCTGTCGCCTGAGCTTCCAGCTTATCCTTTGTTATCCAGCCCTGCTCAAGTCCGAACCGGACCCATTGGGTACAATGGCAAGGATTGGATTTTTTAATAAACTGGCATCTGTTCTCCATATATCCGAACCATCTTTGCTTTGCTCTGTGAATAGTAGTTTTGACCTTACTTAATGAACATTCCATTATTTCCGCCACCAGCTTGTATGGCAAGTCTATAGTTATAGCAAGGCAAAAAATCTTTCTCTGCTCATTTGGCAAGCATTCCGTAAGGCAGTGCAAGCATTGGAACTTTGCCTCCTTGGCAAGGAAGAGCGTCTCAGGATCATAAGAAGGTTTTTCATCCATTATGTCCTCCAAGGTATAACCTATATCTTCCGTTAGAGCATATACCGGCATTTTCATTCTCTGCTTCATATAACTGTTTGCCACATTCAGAGTGATCCTATATATCCATGTAAAAAAGGAACTATCCTTGCGAAAGGTGTCAAATGAACGGAAAGCTCTTAAGAAAGCTTCCTGAGTTATTTCTTCTGCATCATTTATGTTACCGGTCAAACCAAGGGCCAAATTATATACTTTTTTATAATTATCATAGTAATTCCGCTCAAACTCATGATTATAGCCATGGTTCAATATAATCACACCTTTCTGCTCTGCTCTTATGATGATACCAGATGCTTTAATATTATTCCAAGACTCCATCTTCTGCAAGGTGAAAATAATGTGTACCGGGTACAATAATCATTATAAAACCCGTTTACTGCAATGTGACGCAGAAACGGGTTTTGTGTTTTTTTACCTATGACTAATAATCGAGTACTTTTCTAATATATCCGTATCCTTCTGTAGCATCTCCAGTATCCTGCTGGCTGAACCAGCAGGCTCATTTTTCCCTGATTCCCATGCTTCTATAGTCTTTTTTGATACCCCAAGTACTTCTGCAAAAGTTTGCTGAGTCATTTTTACACTAGCTCTTATAGCTTTTATTGTATCACTATTGAATTGAGGAACCGGTGAAATACTTACACGATGCACCCTAACACTCTTATGTTCTCCTTTTTCATACTGCACCGCTTCATTTAAACCTTTGGTGATACTATCATATACCTTCAAGTTTTATCACTCCCCTTAGCCTCTTGCTCTAGAGACTTGATTAACTTTTTGATTTCATTACATTCCTCATTGGATAGATCATCTTTTATACTTTTAGGATATGCAGAAATTAAATAAATCTTCTCATAGAATGCAAAATCTACATATACTACACGCAAGCCTCCACTTTTTCCTCTATTCTTTGAATACCACCTTAGTTTTCTCAATCCACCAGTACCTTGCACAACAGGGCCTGCTTCAGGGTGTTCACATAAAAAATTCTCTAGTTCAAATAAATCATCATCGTTTAGTCCTAATTGTGCCCAGCGCTTATCAAACTCATGAGTTATTATGAATTCTCTAGTCAATATATCACCTACTTATATTATACCCTATTCAATAGGGTTAATCAACCTTGTATAATCTACTAGGTATGATTTATTAATAGCAAACCCTCTATATTATACCATGATTATGTATATTTCTACATATATTTCCATATATAGCTATTAATCATAGTTTCTATGAAAATGAAAAGCCAGTAATCCAAACGGAATACTAGCTTGTTTTATTTTTTATCATTTCCGCCATGTTGGTATTAATTAGCTCTTAGCTCTTCATAAATATTTCATGTGTTTTTTCTCCAATATTGTGATTTATATCTATAATTTGCTTGTTACTTCAAGCTTTTTGACCATACCAGTAAGAACGGAACACCTTACCTAAACGGGCATTGCTTCGTGTCTATGGTGATTAATATCCCTGTTTTTACAGGCAAGCAAGTAAGATACCTAAGTGTCCCCGTAGCATAACGACTGTATGACAAACAGTAGTCGAAACTGGAGATGGCAGCTTCCCTGATTCACACCACCATGCCCCTGCTAGAGGAGTACCAGGTCATTTTACTGTGCGACAACTGGTATCCCAAAGGGAAAGTCATTGATGCAGTGAAATTATATACCAATCTGGAGCTCATCTGTGCAGTACGAAGCGATACTGCCATTTATGATCTTCCTCCCGCTCCTACAGGAAAGAGGCAGACCGAGAAAATACGGTGACAAGCTTGATATTAAGAATTTCACCTATGAAAAAACAGGTGATTACTATATGGTTTTAAAAAATCCTTTAGCATCAGCAAATCATTTATGCTGTTATCCATCCATATGTTTTCAGCATCATGGTTCAAAATTACTGGCATTCTATCGTGTATCTCGCTCATTTGCTGGTTTGCGGATGTGGTTATTATTGTGCATTTCTTTATGATGTTTCCTGAAGCATCTGGCTCAATCTTGTACAAACCAGCCATTCCGAATACTGGAGCATCTTCAACAGAAATAAGCATTTTTGTTTTCGTGTTATCACTGCTTTTCTGCCATTCAAAAAATCCTGTTGCGGGAATGATGCAACGACCATTTGCAAACAGACTCCTGAATGTCTTCTTCTCGTCTATCGTTTCGCTCCGTGCATTGATTAAAGGTCGCTTATCGTAATAATTATCAAGTCCCCACTTAGCAGAATCAATGAAGTTTTGGTTGCCTTCCCTAGTAACTATGGCAACCATGTCCGTTGGGAAAATCTCATATTTTGTACCATAACCGATGTAGTGGTTATAAGCATTGAAGCGAAACATGAGCTGTTCAAATTCGTAATCAAGCTGGTATCTCCCGCACATAGCAATTCCTCCAACATAAGTATATATCTTTATTTTACCACACATACTAAAACAAAATGCGAACATATGTTCCTGTAATTTTAACTGTATTTCAAAGATATAGACAGAAAAGTACCTGTTTTTGCTGGAATTCTGCCAATTTTCCAGTTTTACATTAAGCTTGTACAGGGATTATAGTTAATATACAACCATTATGGGGTGATATGATGCGTACCATTATGCATATAGATGTAAATAGTGCTTTCTTGTCCTGGCAAGCTGTGGCAAACCTCCAAGCAGGAGAGAAACTTGACCTTAGAGAAATCCCCTCTGTCGTGGGTGGCTCTCAAGCTGACCGACACGGCATAGTCCTTGCCAAATCAACCCCTGCCAAAAAGTACGGCATCCAAACAGGCGAAGTCCTGTGGCAATCTAGGCAAAAATGTCCAAACCTTGTGGTAGTACCCCCGAATTATGATTTGTACATAAAAGCCAGTAGCACCCTGGTTTCAATGCTTAAAGATCATTTTCCAGTTGTTCAGCGATTTAGTATAGATGAATGTTTTGTGGACTATACTGGCATGGAGAAAAACTTTGGAGAGCCTGTTGCTTATGCCTATGCTGTCAAAGATAAGATAAAGAAAGAGCTTGGATTTACTGTCAACATTGGCATAGGGTATAACAAGCTTCTCGCAAAGGTCGCTGGCGACCTGAAGACGCCTGATATGGTACACACCCTTCTTTCGCAGGAGGAAATAGAAAAGAAAATGTGGCCGTTGCCTGTGAGGGAGCTTTTCATGGTAGGAGGAGCTTCTGAAAAGAAGCTTCGGGATTTGGCAGTGTATACGATTGGAGATTTAGCAAAGTGCGACCCGAAAATCTTAAAATACAAATTAAAATCCCACGGATTGCTGATTTGGCAGTACGCCAACGGCTTAGACGAATCCTTAGTCCATTCAGGATATAATTTGATTATGAAAGGTATCGGAAACTCGACAACCATTCGTTTTGATGTTATTGACCATAAAACAGCATACAAAGTGTTATTGTCCTTAACTGAATCTGTTGCTTTTCGATTGCGAAATGCCAATGCTTGCTGTGGAGTTGTGTCTGTGGAAATTAGGACTTCCGAGCTAAATTCTTACTCGCATCAGAGGAAATTGTTCAATAGAACTAACCTAACAAATGAGATATATAGAAATGTAGTGGAATTGTTCAATGAGGGTTGGCAAGGTGAGAAGATTAGACATTTGGGGGTTAGGGTCACGGATTTCTGCACTGACGAATATATTCAGGGGTCTTTGTTTGACACAAAGGATATTACGAAAAAGCAAGCATTGGATAGTGCAATTGACAGCATAAGAGTGAGATTCGGCAATTCAGCAATCATGCGAGCGTTCTTGGCAGATGGTCAATTCCATTCAATGACAGGTGGTCTGGGTGCTGAAGACTATCCAGTGATGAGTACGATTCTGTAAAGAGAGGGGATAGGTAGATGGGAAGGCAAGTGGTAAAAATGAGAGCGGACTTTGATGTCGATGGGAAGCCTGTTCCCTTGAAATTTCGATATGTCACGGAAGAGGAAGAAATGGCTGTAGTAAAGGTAGACAGGATAACCAAAAGAGATATGAATAATCATTGTGGCAATAAGATGCTCGTGTTAAAATGTGAAAGTGATGAGGATGGGGTTGTAAAAACATATGAGTTACGCTTTGAGGTAAATACTTGTCTATGGTTTCTTTATTATTAGAGTAGTGTAAAATATTTTGTGTAAACCGGTGGAGAATCCTCTTGGATTAATGTTAAGATAAATATTAATTCAGGAGGATATTTTTATGGCAAGACAAAGAAAGCTTACTCCAGAACGCAAGGCGTTCATCAGTGGATTACTTGAGCACTACAGACCAGAAACCGCACAGGATGTTCAGGAAATGCTCAAAGATTTGCTAGGAGATACTCTTCAGGGAATGCTGGAAGGTGAGATGGAGGATGAATTGGGTTATTCCAAATATGATTACTCCAACAAGAACACCGATAATAGCAGGAACGGCTATAGTAAGAAGAATGTCGTCTCTTCAATGGGTGAGATTGGTTTAGACATTCCTCGTGACCGCAAAGGGGAGTTTGAACCACAGATTGTAAAGAAGAACCAGACTGACATCTCTAACATCGAGGATCAGGTACTGTCTATGTATGCCAAAGGAATGACAACAAGGGATATTTCAGATCACCTAAAGACTGTTTATGGTGTTG
>LOES01000134.1 GCA_001515955.1 Clostridia bacterium BRH_c25
CAGCTACAAACTTCGGATTTGTTCAATCTTTATCCATAAATTAACTGGAAATATCTATTGCTCTTTGATAAGTTTATATTGACTACTTTCTTTTCAACTTTGATATAATCAACTTTTATCACTCTGTGGACTTTTAATTCTTTTATAATTTTGACTATTCAATTGAAGCGTTGCCGTCTTGAAAGTTAATGCCGTCTTTTAATATAAATGTGTAGATCAAACCATCGTCAGATAATCTGCTTTTCTCTACTAACAAAGGTTGTATTTTCCCGTTTTCATGTTCATCCAATTCCAGACATTATTCACCTTCGTTAAACCCTCGGGCCGTGAAGTTGGCAGCAGTAGCACCCCCCCATTTCCCGCTCCCAATATTGCAAATGTTGGTTTACATCTCATTTTTTAGCCTCCTATATTTATTGACTTTGCTCAAATATTTAAGCTTAATTACCAGTTACATTTATTATACAGATGGGAACTACTATTGTTTTTGTATGAGAAAAAAATTACGGAGCCTTTTTTTGTACTCTGAAAAAATAAATATATAGCATATCTATTTTCAGTATTCTTATTTAAATCTCTCACTTAACTCCCTAGGCTTCCCCTACTACTTTTACACCTACTGTAATTAATGATCGTATCCAAATATTTGATAGAGTACTTAACGCAAATGTGTATGTTTAAACTTATTCCGATTTTCTTCCGCAGGTATTGGACCTAATGTTATCATTTCATAATTTGCCGTACCGTTACTCTGGCAGGGGATAATCCCTTTTTCCGCCATAGAAGTATAGCTTCCTCCGCCAACAATTATGTGATCCAGAATTTTGATTTCAAGCGGAAGAAAAATATCAACCATTCTTTGTGTCAATGCCTTATCCTCCAGAGAAAAATTTTTGGACCCTCCGGGATGATTATGGGCTAAAATCATTGTATTGCAATCACAGGCAAGGGCATATTTTAGTATTTCTCTTGGATACACCGCCGTTTGTCCGATACTCCCTTCCGACATAGTCTTTGTTTCGATGATGTTGTTGCTGCTGTCTAAAAATGCAACCACAAACCTTTCTTTATCCTTCATTCCTCCCAAAAGGGCTAAAAAATATTGGCCTGCAGTGGTTGATGAGTTGAGCATGACCTTCGCACCGCTTTCATAGATTTTCAAAATGTTGTAAGAGGCAATGAACTCATTAAGCAGCCCTATCTTTTCAAGCTGTCTATCATTTGGTTCCATAATGTGGGGATGCTCCAGAATGTTAAAAAGGTTATTTTCTTTTACATACTGCCGAACTTTTTTATAGGACAGTCCCGTTAAAGTCGTCAACCCTTTTAAGAAATTCTCGGTATGCAATATATCATGCTTCATGCTATGCTCGCCCCCTTTTTACATCAAACATCTCAATAATGGATTTAATGCTTTTCAGCTTTTCGGTAGTTTCTGGAGGTAAGTCTACCGATTCAAGGTGCAGAAAAAAGTTTTGAATTCCCATACTTTGAAAGCATTTATGAATTTTTTCTTTTGCATACGCGTCCAGGTCAATCAACTCAGTTAATAGACTTACGCACTTTATATATTCCATTTCCTTTAATTCTTCCAAGTTCATCTGCTTTTCCACCTTTCTACGCAATTTGGTCATTAAATTATTTTCTTTGTATTCCAATGTCTTTCTGCAGGACCGCAATTTCCTGTGGTGGCAGGCCATATCCGCCTAATTGCCGATAAGCTGGATAAATAGCTGTCGGTATTCATCCTTCATCAACTCATCCAGCATTTTCACCTGATCAGATCTGAAGCCATACTCAGCAATCATGTCCATATGGGATCTGGAGGTTATATTGATATGCAGGATAGTTTCCGTGGTGGTAACGGTTTCCGTGGTTTTATTGCCCTCCTCATCTGTGGTGGTTACGGTTTCCTCATGTTCAATGGTTTCTATCCAATAATCGATTTTGTTCATATCCCAAAAGACACCTCGTAAGATGCCCACCTTGGCATTGTCGAGAGTGGAAACCTCCATGCCGTTTTCCGGATCGGCGGTCACTTTTACCGCATAAACCGCCAAGATTTCCCGCCACTGGCTTGAAGAGATACTATCACTTCCTGACAGTTCTAGTATGTCATGGGGATTTTCATCCTGTACTCGTTGGATTTTGAACGTGAACTCCTCGTTAAGCCCGCCAACAACCTCCGTCATGACCGGCGTGTTTCCGCTGGACCTTTCATTGGAATAGAATACACCGAAGGGTGAACCTAATAAAAGCCCCGTAAGACATATCACAAGAATGACCAGCACTGCTATCCAGCCCCCGGAAGTAATCAGGACGACCAAGCCCTTGGCTGCCGCGATGATGGCTTTGATGGCGGCCATCATTACCTTCACCGCTGTCTTTGCTGAAACAACCGCCGCTCTCGCTGCTACTCGAGCTGCCTGTGCAGCCTTCTGGGCAGCTTGTGTGGTTTTAGCGGCGTTTTTTGCCACTGCCTGCGGAGTCTTTACGGCAGCCCTGGTAGTATGTCCGGTGATCCTGATGGATTTAGCAGCTGCTTTTACCGTACTTTTTGTGGCTTCCTTTACAGTCTTATTACCGTTCTTAACCGATCTTTGTACTGTTTTCACTATATCTTTGGAGGTTTCCCTTATACTTTTGACTCCAGTATCGGCAGCTTGCCTTATGGTGTGTCCCGGTGTGCTGGAGGGATGGAGGGCCTGCACTGCTACTTTTTCGGCTGGTTGAAACAGAGGGCGCTGTACAGTTTGTGCGGTTATACTTCCGACAGATTCTCCGCCTGCCTGCGTCGCCTGTGTTTGGACGGTTTTTTGAATTGACGGCTGGATTTCTTCAGCCGCTGTATGCCGCTGTTTCACTCTGCTTTGAACGAACCTGCGTTTTGCCAATTCACTTGGTTTGGACAGGGCAAATTTCCGCCTTACGGTTTCCTTTGCCCTGGGCTGGATATCATTGTGTTTTGACACCTGCTTAGTTCCGGGTTGGGAAACGTTCTGATTCACTGCTTCCTTAGCCTCACTTGTGGGGGTATGCCTCACATTCTCACTGTTTGAATCGTGGTAACGAGAATCATCTACATCCGACGCGCCGCGTTCCTTTATTTTTTTAACTGCCTTTTTGCCGTAGTTTCCTGCGGTATGTCCGGTTTTTCGGATAACAATTTCTGCACCCTCCCGGATGCTATTCCCTGCATCGTCCACATAGTTGCCGTTATCGTCATTCCCGAGCTGTTCCGCTTGGTCTTTAGTGCGAATATAGGCATTTTTCATCCTGCGGGACACGTCTGCCGTCTTATCCAGCGCCTTAATATCCTTGATAGCAGATTTAGTTTTGATTTCTTTCAATGTGCGCGCCTCCTTCCCTGATCTGGTTCATTCGAATTCAACGTATTGTTGGAGAAAGATACGGCATGGTACTCTTCACGTTCCTGCAGTACTCGGGATAACGTAGCCGGATGGCTTCAAAAAAGTATGGTGCAAAGCTGTAGTCAAACAGCTCATAGGGTGTAGAACTGTTTTCTTTTCCTTCCTCCGTAAAGCCGTTCCAGAGATTAAAAGCCAAACGACACAGGCGACGCGTACCGCCCGTCTGCCATGGAGCAGAAAGACCATCCGGGTTAATTCCGCAATTTTTGAAATCAAAGAGGGTGCGGATATTACACCTTGTTTCTGCGCAAATTCCCATCGTATAGAAAAATGCCCTATGATAGGCATCATCATTGTGGGTTTTAATAAGCATTTCGCAATAAAAAGTCTTATGCGCCTTACTTGCAAACCGTATGGTTTCCATTGTATTTTCCTCCTCCATAAGATAGATAAACGGCTGACCGAAGATACAGCCAGCCGTTTGCATGTTAAGTTTCTGTCAGATTTGGGCTTGTTCGCCCGGCTTGGTGGTCATCAGGTTATAAAGCCTGGTGTTGTGCGGAAATTGGTCGGTGAAAGGAACAAGGGAGCTGCCCACCTTAATGAGACCGTTACCGGCGTCAACGTTGGTGATGTAGGAAAGCTGAAGGTCGGAAATGTTCAGGAGCTTGGCAAGCTCCATTCTGTCCGTAGAAGCCTGGTTGAGCATGACAATAAACTCGCTGTTGGCCAGCATGGTGCGAGCCGTATGACTCTGCAGAAGATCGTCCACATTTTGAGTGATGCCCGTACAAAAAGCGCCATACTTTCGGACACGCTTCCAGAGCGTGAACAGGAAGTTAGCGCTGTACTCATGC
Organism: Clostridia bacterium BRH_c25; assembly: GCA_001515955.1. The sequence goes on from LOES01000134.1 coordinate 4,229, forward strand.
TGGAACAGCAGGTAAATTTCATCAATGATAATGAAGGTGTTTTTGCCTTTCGCCCGGTTTTGTGTGATGCGGTTCAAGATGCTGTCCAGAACCACCAGCATCCCGATGGGAAGCAACTGTTTGCCTAGGTCCAGGATGTCATAGCAAATCAGTCGGTTGTTGACATCCACGTTGGTAGGCTTGGCAAAGGTGTTCAGGCTGCCGCTGGTAAACAGCTCGATAGCAAGGGCGATTTCCTGTGCTTCCGGTTCCGACTGTTTCAACAGCTCCGCATGGAAGTCCTGTAAGGTTGGTAGCTTATCCTGGTAATTGCTTTGCAGGTACGTCCGGTAGACGCTGGCAGTGCAGCGGTCAATTAAAGATTTCTGCTTTGCGCCCAGGTTGTGTCCTCCGATCAACTGCTCGCACAAGGAAAGAACAAATTCGGATTTGAGGATAACTGGGTTTGCGCCGTCGCCGTAGTCTTTGCTCATATCCAATGCGTTAATGTGATTCGGAGAGGTTGCCGAGATGTGGATAATCTCGCCGCCCATCGCCTTGACAAGCGATGAATATTCACGCTCCGGGTCAATCAGGATGATGTCGTCATCGCTGGAAAGAATCTGATTGACGATTTCCCTCTTGGCGGTAAAGCTCTTGCCTGAGCCGGAAACGCCTAAAATAAAGGAGTTCCCGTTGAGAAGATGCTTGCGGTTGGCAATGATCATATTTTTACTGATAACGTTTTGGCCATAGTAGATACCGCCGCTGTGGGAAATCTCCTGCGCCCGGAACGGAATAAAAACCGCAGTGCTTTCCGTAGTCAGCGTCCGGATGGCATCAATTTTCCGAAGACCAAAAGGCAGCACCGTGTTTAGTCCGTCCATTTGCTGGAAGGTCAGGGTGGAAAATTGGCAAAGATGCTTTCGGGCGTTGGTAAGCAGGGTTTCGGTATCGCTGTCAAGCTGCTCCTTGCTGTCCGCAATGTGAACCATCGTTAAAACGGCAAACATCATCCTTTGGTCGCGTGTAGTCAGGTCATCAAGAAATTCCTTGCTTTCCTTGCGCTGCTGCTCCATGTCATAAGGCACAACAGCGGAAAAGTTGTTGCTTTGGTTCTGCCGCCTCTGCCAGTTGGTAATGTTGGTCTCCACTCCGAGCAGCCGGTTTTCCACTTCCCGCACGGCTTCATCGGTTGGAATAGGGATAATGTCAAGGGATAGCATCATATTGCGGTTCAGATCGCAAAGCTCGGATACCATGCTGTCCTTGATGTAGCTGGCATACTCCCGCAGAAATATGACGCGTCCGAATTTGCTTCCCATGTGAAACTGATCTTTTTCAAATTCGAAGGTGTCGGGGCAGATGTAGTCCTTGAAATCGTGACCCTTTCTCATAGTGTCAGACAGGTCAAAATGAAAGTCTGTCTCTTCTCCGGCGCGGAAAAAATCGTGCAGGATTCGCAGGCGGTCGGTGGCATCCAGCTCCACACACTTTGATCCCAGGTGAGAGAAATGGGTAATCAGGTCGGTGCTAATACGGGAGAAGTAGTTCCGCGCTTCCTCAATATTTTTTTTCATTACCGATATGGTGACATATTTATCCTGTACAATGCTGTTTGCGCCTGTAGCTTTATCCAAAAGCATCCGGTTATATTCCTTGCGGTACTCGTCCAGTCTATCATCATTTAACGGGATCAGAATGGAGCTTTCAAAGTCGACTTTATTCAACCTGCGGTTGTTAATGGTGATTTTGGTGGTTGCTCCGCTGTCAAAGGAATTTAAAAGCTCCGAATAGGACAAAAACATCGCTTCCTTGTCCTCTTTGGATGCTACAGCGTAGTTTATATCTTCAAAGCGATAGGACTTGGAAAACTTGTTGCCCACGCGAAAAATCCCATCCGGCCAGATGGCACTTATGGGAATGGCCTTTTGGACACCTTTGGGCACAACAAACCGTTCCTTATCCTGCTTCATGATTTTTTGCAGTGTCTTAATCATTGCGTTTCAATTCCTCCTTTTCATGATTTGCAATAACATTTTTGAGCGCTTCAAAGTAAATGTTGGTCGGATAAAAGGTCAGTTTTTTAGGCATGAGGAATTCCGATTTGATATACGCCCATAGAATCTGCTCTGCCGTCATACCGTGGTACTTGATAAAACCGAGAGCTGCGAAGGGTGCGGCTCCTAAAACGCATATCCAACTTACGGTTTCCGTACCGAAGCAGCTCCGCAGACCGAAGTAGATGCCCACGGCCACACCGACAGCAAGAACAGAAAAAATGAACTGCCGCATGGACAGTCCAAAAAACAGGCTTTCGGTATAATCCCGGATTTCCCGGTTAATCTTGACTTCCAAAATTCAATCACCTCCAAATAAAAAAGCCCATTGCAGCGAAGCGCTACCGGGCTACTTGACTTATCGTTCCTGTTGGTTTTTTCTACGCTTTTCTTTCTCCCTTTGTATCTTGACAACCAATTCATCAACCTTGCGATTTTGTGCCATAAAGGCCTTATCCTGTGTGAGAGGGATACCATTTTCCAAGGCTTTATCCGCAAGTCTGTAAAGTTTTTCTTTCTCTTTTTCCAGTTTTTTATCAAAGCATGACTTTTTCATGTTGAGCCTCCACTTTTTATACATTTGCGCCGCTGTGATATAATGTAAATATATAGATTATATGGAAGGGGTGTCCATTATGCCAATCGCAGCAATTATTTCCCTTTGCCTTACGGCGGGATTGCTCATTCTCTCTTTTATATTTAAGGTAGCCGGAAAGCTCCGGCTGACGATTCCCATTCTTTGCTTCCTGCTATTCAGTACCGTACTGAACAGGTGGGCAGGTGAACATGAGACTTTAGCATTTATTATTCTTTTCTCGCTGCTTGGCTTGACCGTGATAAGCTGGATTGTATCACTTATAAAGGCGATACGACGCAACCGTGACGAGAAATATCATGAAGATGATGTCGCATGGCAAATCCGACGGGCAAGAGAGATGGGCGAGCCTCTTGATAAAATTCAGTTTAACGAGCATGGGGATTTGCTTGATCCAAGAACAGGGAAACCTGTTGTTTATGGGGAGGGTGTTCAGTTTAAGGATATATGAGGATACGAACGGTAATATTCGATTTCCCTTTATAATCCCATCATCTCCCGCACCACCCTGTCAGCCATTTTCACTGCACCGACCAGCACCAACATATTGAAAATCAACTCTCCTACATAGGACCATACCATCGTGACGGCGCTGGCATTGGTGTCCACCACCGGCGGGGAGGAAGCAAAGACGGAAAAAATGGCGCAGGCGAGCACAATGATCGCCCCTTCCAGACAGACAGCGGCATAACCTTTCAAAAAGGATTTGCCGATGCTCTGGCTCGGTTCTCCGGCAAAGGAAGCCAAAGGCACAGGGGCAATTGCAGTATATAAATACAATTTGAAAAACCGCCCATACACCGACATAATCATAATGAAGGACAGTACCGTGATAAACAAGCCGCCGATCAGCGTCACCGCCCACAACGGGATACTCTCCCAAAAGCTGCAATTCTCAATGGCCTGCACAATGCTGTTTGGCAGGACGGATTCGGTCGTCGTCCCGAAGCCCGCACTGCTCATAATAGTGGAGATAATCCCTTGTACGATATTGAACAGCGCCATCATCAGCTCCAGCCCGTAGGTCACGACGCCTTTTGCCAGGGCGAACCGTATGAATAGCTTTAATGCATGTTCCGGCTTTTTTACTTCCGCAAAACTGCCGCAGGTCTTAACCACGCCGGTTACGAAAAACAGCACCAGCAGAGCAAGGCCGATGGCCTGCAATGCACCGTGGATATTCACAATAACATTCCAGATACCGCCGCCTTTAAATTCTGTGGGGGATTGGCACACAAGCTGCCAGATCTCCGCCAGCTTTTCGTTCCATGTTTGCAAGGCGTTATTCAAATTGTCGATAACCCAGTTGCTGCTTCCCAAATAAACTCACCTCATTTCCTAAGGCAAGCCCGCGCACGAAACACGGGCTTGCCTTAGTGATTGTTACCGGCATGATTCATCCCTGCCGGGCAATTTGTCCATGATGACGCCATACTTGTCATCCACATAGAATTTATTGACAAAGGGGTTGTATATTGCATGGCACTTGACTCCGTTGTATTCGGCAAGATAATCGTTGTCACCCAGCCTCTTTAGGATGGTAGCTTCCCGCAGCTCGCCGTCCAGTGAATGTATGTGCATTTTTTCATTGATGGGGAATTTGTTAAACATTGCGCTCAACCTCCTACGATGAGGTTCAGGATTTCCTTTGCGAAGGTGATGATGACACCGCCCGCAAGGGTCAGGAAACCGTTGGCCCGCTGGGATGGGTCGTGGGATTTAAGAGACAAACCGATCTGCACGATACCGAAGCCCAGCAGAATCATCCCGATGGCACGGATCAGTCCGAAGATAAAATTAGACAGGTTGTTGATGACGGTCAACGGATCATCTGCAGCGTAGACCGCTGCGGTAAAGAGAGTAATGATTAGTACCAATGCGCAGTAGACGGTAAAAGCCATCTTTGTTCTCTTGGATATTTTCATAAGATCATACCTCCATATATTGTTTTTCAGGATTGCATCAGGATTTCGAGCTCCTCCTCGGAGAGAAGCTCGTAATCGCTTTCTTCGTTCAATAACACAGTTCTCCAGTTCAGGGCACTTTCCACACCACCGTGCCGGAAGGGTTGACTGCCGCCGTCGGCGGTCTGCTTCAGATTGGAGTGTTTTATAATATCATATTTTTCGTCCATCACCGCTCGTTCTCCCCGGATGAACAGCAGGGCGTAGCGGTTGTCCAGCATCCTTACCTCGTCGGGAGTGAGAAGCTCCCGGCCGGACTGTTGGTAATTGGTGGAATAACTACCGTTTCTGCCCTTGCTCAGCCCATAGGTATTGGTGTCGATAGTTTCTTTGCCTAAAAGCTCTGACACATACTTGTGGGTGGACTGCTCATTGCCGCCCAGGTACAGGAATTCGTCGCAGTTGCCCACAATGGATTCCCAGGTGTCTTTGAACAGGGCTTTTAATTGCGCCAGGTTTTGCAGAATGATGGATACTGATATTTCCCTTGAACGCATGGTGGAAAGCAGCTTGTCAAACTCATCCGGCAAGGCGACATTCGCAAATTCATCCATGACAAAGTGGACATGGATAGGCAGGCAACCAGCGTAGCGATAGTCGGCAAGGTACATGAGACTTTGGAAAAGCTGGGTGTAGAGCATTCCAACTATAAAATTGAAACTGCTGTCATTATCGGGGATTACAGCAAAGAGCGCCGTTTTACGTTCTCCGATGGAAGGCAGCTCCAATTCGTCTGTGCTGGTAATTCCAGCGATGGAAGTCAGATTAAATTTTTCCAGTCTCACACCCAGACTAATAAGGATGCTTTTGGCAGTCTTGCCTGCTGCCAGCTTGAAGATATTGTACTGCTTCACCGCCAGATGCTCCGGCTCACGCATTTCCAGCCGTTCAAACAGCTCATCCAGAGGACTTTGATAGGTTTCGTCATCCTCCCGGACTTCGGCGGCGGCAATCATTTCCATGACCATCGGGAAGTTTTGCTCCTCCGGCGGCGCTTCATAGAGAAGATACAGGATCAATGCTTCCATCAGTGCGGTTTCGGAGCGTTCCCAAAAGGGGTCGTTGGTATTGGAGCCTTTTGGCGTCGTGTTTCTAATCAGGTTTGTCACCAGCTTCAATACATCCTTGTCATCCTGCAAATAGGCAAAGGGGTTGTAGCAGTGGGACAGGTGCATGTTGATTAAATCCAGCACCTTGATTTCATAACCCTTGGCTTTAAGCAGGTTCCCCGTGTCCCGCAGGATTTCGCCTTTCGGGTCGAGGACGACAAAAGAGGTGTTAGCCTGCATGACGTTAGGTTTTGCGTAAAATCTCGTCTTGCCGGAACCGGATCCGCCCACCACCAGCACATTCAGGTTTCGTTTGTGCTTCCTTCCATTCAGACCCATGCGGACATTTTGTGTCAGGATTTTATTCCTCTGCAGGTCTTTATCCCGGTATTTCCTGCAGACAGCTGCTGCGCTGCCCCAGCGGGCACTGCCGTGTTCCTCCCTTCGCCGGTAATTGCGTTTGGTGGAAAGATAAATCCCAATTCCCATTCCATAGGCGGAGACAAACAGCATAATGCACTTTAGCGAATCGTCCACCCATTGGATATGGAACGGGTTGTTCATTGCCACCGTAAGGTTAGCTAGGATTTCGAGAAGACCGCCTGACAAGGATGGGGCGGTGAGCAACGCTGCCCATACCACCGGAATTAAAAAAACCGCAAAGAGTATCAAGTTACTCCTTGCGGTTTCATCGCGCTTCATCTTGCTTCCTTCGTTTTGATTTCTTTGTTGGGGCGTCAATGGTTTTTAAAAGCAGCTCGTCCACAGCGTCGGTGGGACGCTCTTCTTTAATGAGGTCGTTGCGCATTTCGTTCAAAGCATTCACCACAACACCGTATTCGTAATCATCCAGGGTAAGCACCCTTTCTTCTTCCTTCATGGGCAATCCCTCCTAACGCTCCGACTCCTGCAGCTGTTGCTGTCTTTGCTGCGCCAGCATCCTATTCATCCGACCGGAAATTTCACCGGCAGCTTCCCGGATGACGGAAAGCTCGGCTCGGATCTCTTGGGTGTCCATGGCCCTCAGCACTTGAGGAGCACGGTCAAAGTGATATCCGTTTGTATCCACACCATACTGCTTGCAAAGCATATAGGACACACAGTAAGCGTGGAAGGCATAAGCCGCACGGTTATAGCTTCCGTCTCCCTTATCCATTTCCGCATGCACGCGCTCCTGGGAAAGGGCGCTGAAAATATTGCTTGCGTCCATGCCCTTGCGGATTTGGATTTCCCTTGCTTTCGGATGGTACAAGGCATTTGTGCCTTCCTGCAGGGAATCGCTGATACGGATCGGCACAGGCGAATGGTTCATTAATGCCTTAATGCGGATACGGTCGTCGGGATATGTCGGGGTTTCCCGTTTGCGGCTGTTCCCGGTCTGAGATATGTCAAACATCTTTTTCGGGTTGTAGCTGATACCGACGCTGCCGTCATCGCGTTCATATTCCTCATCCGGCTCCAGGATGTAGAAGCCGCTTTCCTTTTTGCGGATGTAAGCGCCTTGCTCCTTCCAAGTGTCAAAGTCCGCAATGCGGGTGGCATCCGGCTTCTGTGCAAGGATCAACAGGGCATTGGCTACGCTGTACCGGTCAAAACGGCTTTGCACATCCAGGTACTTCTGGAAGATAACTCCATCTTGCGCTACGGTTAGTGCTGTATCGTCGATCATGGCGTAAACCGTTTCCCGCTGCTCCTGCTTTTGCTGCTTCCATGCCTCCTTGTCAAAAGACTGGTCATTTCGTGAAGACGATTGTTCGTTTTCCTGCCGGAATAAATCATCGAAACTACTCATAAAAACTTACCTCGCTTTCGATTTTGGTTCTAGTGATTTGGATTGCTGCTTCTTGGGTTTAGTATTCTGTGCAGCTGTCTTCTGCTGCTCTTGGGTCGGTTCGCGATTTAGCTCCGCCTGTTCCCTTTGAGCAACCTTTATTTCCCGCAGTTCTTCGCGGACGGATTTTTTGGCAGGTTCAATAGCACCCTCGGCGGCTTTCCCGCTGTGCTCGGAGATAGGCTCGGACGGACGGGATTTCTCCATCGTCGCCGTCGTGGGGTTTGGGTTGTCGGGCTGCTCCTTAGCCGGCTCCGGCTGGTCGGGCTTTGCCATGAGCTCGTCCAGAAAAGCATCTGCGCTTTTTTCGGCGGGCGCTCCTTTTTCGTCAGGAGCTTTTTCATCGGCTGTTTTTTCCGCTTGCTTAGCGGCTCTGGATTTTACGATTTCGCTCTTGATGCTTGCCGTATCCACAGTGGCCAGCTTGAAGCGTTCCACAATACGGTTGATTTTGGAGGCATCCTCAACCCGCACCATGATGTCGCACATGCCGTCTGTGTCATTTTTGTCATGGAGAGCGCAATAGAGGACCCCGTAGCGTTTGGCTTCCTGGGTGAATTTCTTCAAATCCTCGTTGCGGACGGCGAACACCTTCAATTCCTTGCCACTTCGCAGAAGCCCCTCCAAACGGGTTTTACCCCTGGTTTTTTTCTGGTCCTTCAGGACGGCATACAGATAAGTGGCAAGATTTTTCGCACCCTCACCGGAAATTTTAGCTATCACCTCAATCCCTTTAAGACTCATGTTGACGATTTGATCCGCAGCTTCGGCTCCGCTGTTCATATGCTTTTTCCTCCTTTCCTTGCCGGATTTCTTCCTGTTGTATTTGTAGCAGCTTCCTTTTCATTTCTTCTGAACGGGACAGGACGCCCGTACATAGCTTCACCTCCTTTCGAAGCAGGGATAGCCTTTCGGAAAGCTCTTTGATTTGCTCCTTGCAGACCGCTATCTGCGCCTCATCCTTGCACCGGCGTATTCGGTTATAAAGAGCTTTGCGACCGGCATACAGCTTGCTCATTTCCTGCTCCATCGTTGACTGATATGTGAAAAGCTGCTCCTTACTCGAAATATGGTGAGTGCAGAGCAGCTTGGTTTGTGCAGTGATTTCCGCCAGGTACCAGAGGTCCTCGCGCAATAAAAAATGCGTCCGCTTATTGGACGCGCGGTTTCGGGGCAGAATCCCCATCTTATATAAATAGTGGAAGTAGAGAGCTTGGAGGCCGGTTATCTTTCTCGCTGTCTTGAGAGAGCCTTTTAGGGTGCAGCGTTTTATTTTCGGCTCCGACAGGATTTGCTGCCTCTTAGGAGTGCAGTTTTGCAGGATGCGCTGCTTTATGGCTTCTTCGCTGTAATCGTCTCCCAAGGTTTTCAGCCGGACAAAACGTTCCTTGCCCGGTGGACGCACCGCTATATGTTTCACGCCGGTTTTAACTTCGTATTCCAGCTTGCGGAGAGTGGCGATAAACTGCGTGAAGGTCATAGCGGTGGCAATCACACTGTCAACATCTTCCCGGACCAGGCCCCGCCAGGTGGGTTTGCCTTCC
>LOES01000135.1 GCA_001515955.1 Clostridia bacterium BRH_c25
GGCGAATCCGGTTCGGGTAAAAGTACAATTGCATATACATTTATGGGCATGTACAAACAAAGCGGCGGAGAGATCGTTTTTAACGGGAAGACCATTACGACAAAAGACAATAAGCGTGATATGCTGTTCAAGAAGGATGCCCAGATTGTATTTCAGGACCCGGGCTCATCATTGAATCCATACCAGGATGTAAGACAGATACTTAGTTTGCCTCTTAAAGTGCATAAAATAGTATCTCCCGACAAGATTGATGAAAAAATATTGGAAATACTGGACATGGTTGAGTTGCCGGCAAGCTTTATGTACAAATCCCCAAACTCAATAGGCGGAGGGGAAAAACAGCTGGTGTCGGTTGCCAGAGCACTGTGCAGCAACCCGAAATTTATTATACTTGATGAACCCACATCTTCCTTGGATGTGTCAATACAGGCAAAGATAATAAATATGCTATTAAAGCTTCATAAAGAAAAAAAGCTGACATATATGTTTATAACCCATGACTTGAGTTTAATGAGAAATATATCTACTAAGGTAGCTATAATGTATCTGGGAAAAATGTGCGAAGTCGCACCAACTGAAGAGTTCTACAAATCACCTATGCATCCTTATACACAGATGCTGCTATCTTCAATTCCGGTAATTTCTGAAGAGGAGGAGGCACTAAAGCCCAAGAAGGTTGTTTCAACCGGTGAAATACCATCACCTGTGGATATACCTAAAGGCTGCAGCTTCCATACTCGCTGCAATCAGAAGATGGATATCTGTTGTATAGAGGATCCTATGATGAATGAGGTTTCAGCAGAGCATTTTGTGCGCTGTCATTTATATAAGTAAATATAAGGAGAGGAAAAAAATGAAAGCACAGCTTACTATAACTGTTAACACGGGTAAGTGGTTAATAGCCAAGGCTATTGTATCGATGGCTGAAGTGCAGGAGGCTCTGAAGAACGGAAAGGTAATTCTAAAAGGAGGTACAACTGTTTCCTGTATCGCGGAGGAGCTATTGGGAATAAAGCTTAGAATATGCGGCAGAGTTACAAAAAGGGGTACGGTTGCTGGTAACAATTATGAAGGAGCACCCTCAAATGTGTTGATTGAGGATGGAAAATGGCAGAGTATTGATGATTGTTTTATAGAGAAATCACTGCAGCTCGGTCCAAAAGATGTAGCCATAACAGGGGCAAATGCAATAGATGCCGAAGGAAACGCTGCAATCATGGCGGGAAGTCCCGGAGGAAACGCTCCCGGTATGTCGATAACGACGTGGGCAACAGAAGGAGCGAAGGTCCTTGTTGCTGCCGGTCTTGAGAAACTGATTCCGGGCAAAATTTCTAAGGCCGTTATTCAAGCCTCAAGGAAGGATTGCGAGTTTGCTATGGGTATGGCTTTTGGACTTATCCCGGTATATGGGGATGTCATTACTGAAATGGAAGCATTGGGGATCATTGCAGATGTTACTGCCAATGTTATTGGCCGCGGTGGTATAGATGGTGCTGAAGGTTCGACAGTTGTTCTGGTCGAAGGGGATGAAAATGAAGTAAGAAAAGTCATTCATGAAGTCTTTGCTGCAAGCAGAAAACCAATCAGCGGCTATGAGGAAAGTCTGATAGAGTGCAAACCGGGCTCTAAGGGATGTGCCGAGCACTTGGCTTGCTTTCATAGCCGTAGGAATAGACTAAAAGTTGACAGGTCTTTTTATTAAAATACAGATTCAATAACAAAGCAGCAAGCTGCATTAGGAGTAAATCAGGGTATCCTATAGATGCTTCAGCACCTCAATGAAATTGTAAGTGATTCTGGCTGTGATACCCCAGATTATCCTGTCCCCATAGGTATAAAAGTATACGGGGTACCTGCCTTTCGCCCAGGGATAGTTCCGGCCCTCCTGTATCATCTCGTAGGGGAAATCCTCCCCCGGCTTCATTTCAATATCAATATAATGGCACAGGGGTTCTGCCTCCATGAGATATGACACAGGAACATAGAATATTTCTTTTACTTCATCAGTATTGTAGGTGTCTTTGTAATTATGCAAAATACCGATAAATGGATAAATCAACGTACTAAAAGGTGTAACCAAAGTGTCCAGCTCACCGGAAACCTCGATAGTATTCCCGGGAATTAACAGCTCCTCTGAGGTTTCTCTTACCGCAGCTTTCACATTCTCTTCCAGGTTTTCTATCCTGCCCCCGGGAAAGCATATTTCACTGGGCTGTTGAGTAAGATTCTCCGACCTCACTTCAAAAAGGAGAGAATACCCGTCAGCCCTCTCTACCAGTGGCACAAGTATGGAAGATTCCCTGTATAAAGTCCTGCCGCATACATTTACTGTTCTATTCTTAAACTTATTTAAATCCACTTTCATATTGTTCCCCCTAGTATTACCATAGACATGTATATATTATGTCACAATTGACCACAATTTCAGTATACCAGAATCATGGGGTTCATAAAACCTGATGAGCAGATTTTTTGGTTTACCAGTTGAGGGATATTCATGTAAATGGTATTATTATCTTGGGTATATAATAAAAAATGCACAATCATTCAAATAATAGTCAAAAAAGAAGAGAATTCTAAGGGAGGAAAAAAAATGCACAAAAAACTATTTATTCCCGGCCCCATCGATGTTCGTGAGGATGTGCTGCAGAAAATGGCCACACCTCAGATAGGTCATCGTTCAAAGGCCGCTTCTGCATTACAGAGAGGAATTTCCGAAAAAATGCAGAAGGTGTTCCAGACCAAAAACCAAATAATACTGTCGACTTCATCAGGCAGTGGCCTTATGGAGGCTGCAATTCGATGCTGCACCGGAAAAAGAGCAGCTGTATTCTCGGTAGGAGCCTTTGGTGACAGATGGTACAAAATGGCTAAAGCCAACGGAGTACCGGCAGACAAGATTTCATCCGTACCAGGCCAGCCAACTACAGCCGCGATGGTGGATGAAGCCCTCAAAACCGGCAAATATGATGTAATTACAATTACTCACAATGAGACCTCAGCAGGTATAATGAATCCCTGTGATGAAATCGGTGAGCTTCTGAAATCAAAATATCCTGATGTACTCTACCTTGTTGATACCGTAAGCTCAATGGGCGGATCAGATATAAAAGTTGATGAATGGGGAATTGACGTCTGTATAACCTCCACACAGAAATGCCTGGGTCTGCCTGCAGGAATGGCAATATGCTCAGTAACAGCAAGAGCTATTGAAGCTGCAAGACAGGTGGAAAACAGGGGACTGTACTTTGACCTGGTAGAGCTTTATGATGTCATACAGAAGAAGGATCATCAGTATCCATCAACTCCTTCGCTGTCACATATGTTTGCCATGGACTACCAATTGGATAAGATTCTTGCAGAAGGCATAGAGAAGAGATTTGCAAGACATGTTGAGATGGCTGAGTACGTACGTACATGGGCAAAGAAGAACTTTGACATATTTGTAGAAGACCCCAAATACCTTTCAAATACTCTTACAACTATAAAGAACACAAAAGGCATAAGCGTCAGCGACCTCAACAAGCAGCTGGGTGAAAGAGGCTTTGAGATTTCCAACGGTTATGGAGATTTAAAGGATGTAACCTTCAGAATTTCCCACATGGGCGATTACACACTGGACGAAGTAAAGGAACTGCTTAAGAATATTGACGAAATATTAGGACTGTAAGTTGAGCATTAGTGACACTAGTGCGGCTCACGTATCAAGTATACGGGAGCCGCTTTTTTATGCGTTCATTAGAGAAATCATCTAAAAATAGTGAGATCTTATGATAGTGAAATATTTTAATAATAGTTGACAAAATTCACTGAATATTGTAAAATTTAAGTGGGAGTGTAAAATTAAAGTGAAGTAAAAAAGGAGAGGGCAAGGTGGAGCAAAAAACAGTGGATAATATTAGTAAAGAAATTAGAAAACGCAGACTGGAAAAGAAGATGACATTAAAGGAGTTGAGTGAAAAAACTAATTTATCGGTTAGTTTTCTGTCACAGGTTGAAAGAGGCATTTCATCAATGACAATAGTATCATTGAAGAGTATTGCCGACGCCCTTGACGTTTTATTGAGAGACCTGGTAGATGTTGATGATAGGACAAGCTTTGTTAAGAACAAGGATAATCAGATACTTCTGAGGCTTGAAAAGTCTTATATCAGTTATACCCGGCTAAGCGGAAAATTCGAAAATAGAAAATTAGAGGGCATATTAGTGACTATGAAACCTAATTTTTACGAGCAAGAGGAAAGCACTCATGAAGGAGAAGAGTTTTACTATGTGCTGAAGGGCACAGCTGTTTTTATCGTTGACGGAGTAAAGTATGAAGTGAGCGAAGGAGAGACGATTCATTATCCCTCATCACTGCTGCATAAAACAACAAATCCCGGGGATGAGGAATTGGTGATGTTGAGTATTGTAACCCCAACTATATTCTAATATTATTCTATTTAAGTTTACAATAGCACATATAAGAAGAGGGGAGAGGCAAAATGCACTTTAGAAGAAGTAAGGATTTTAATTCTGAGGATTTCAGCAGTTATGCAGTAATTACCGCATTAGAAAATTGCACAAGCGGGAAAAAGGTGAAAATAGGTAAAGCTATTCTTAAGCCTGGAGCGAGAATACCGGAAGAAGGGACCACATTCCACGAAACCGATGAATATAGTTTTGTGGTAAAAGGTAAAGTGTCAATAATGACAGAAACCGGCTTGTCAAACCTGGATACTGGAGATATAAACTTTGTACCCAAGGAAGAAAAGCATTGGAGTATTAATTTCGGCGACACTGATTGTGAATTGGTTTGGGTTCTGGTAGAGTAAGGAGGCCTTTAATGAAAACCAATAGTTTGTTAAAAAAGGAAGCTGATTTGTTTTTTCAGAGTGTCAGCACAAATGATTTTTACAGCTTCACAAGATGTGATTTTAAAAATGGTATCTTGATAGATTTATCTTATGAGAAGGCTCTTGCTGATGCCGGAAAGGCAGAGGACTTTGTCAAGAGATTGCGCAGTATGAGAGAGGAAGCCCTTTTATCAGAATATGATGAATTGATTATAGAAGTCATAGAAGATTTTTGCAGCTACATAACAACTAACGAAAAGTACTACTGGTATAAATTCAATATTACGCATAATACATGCCCCATTCCATATCTGATAAAAGGGTTATCCAAATATCCGGTCAGCAATGACAGCAGCTTGGAGAGCTATATCGGACTATTGGAGCAGCTGCCTTCAGCAATGAAGTTTATAAGAGAAAAGCTTCATTTGCAGCGGAAGCGGGGTATTGCTATTCCGCATGAGGAATGTATAATAACTGAAAAAATGCTTGAAGGCTTTATCCAGAATCCTGATAACGGAGATTTGAGTTATGGGGGCAAGACCGGCAATCTTAAGCTTAAGAACAGTGAATCCTTTGAGCATGGAATTAGTAATGCAATAATGAGATTCAATGATGAAATCAAAAGGACAATTGACTATATAAAAAATGACTACCGAAAAAATGTGGAGAGCAATCCGGGCCTGTGTAACCAACCGGGAGGAGCGGAGTATTATAAAACCTTGATTAAAGTGTTTACATCATATGAGCTTACTCCGGAAGAAATACATGATATAGGATTGGAAAACCTTGAAATTACCAAGTCTAAAATGCAGGATATAATAAAACGACTTGGTTTTGATTTAAATATCGAAGAGTTCAATAAACTATTGGATAAGGATCCAAAGTTCTTTGATAAAACAAAGGAAGACTTGGGGAACCGTTTGACAAAGCACCTTGAGCTGATAAGACCCCGCATGAAGGATTATTTTTATAAGCAGCCCCTTGCGGACTGTGAAGTAAGACCGATAGAAGCAGCCAGAGAGTCCTCAACCTCATGGGGCTACTATGCTGTACCTGTGGGAACAGATAAAAACGGGATTTACTATTTCAGCGGAGGGGAATTGGAGACAAGATGCCAGATACGTGCTGCTGCCATAGTATATCACGAGCTGTTGCCGGGACATCATTTTCAGATGAATCTTATAGCTGAGGATGAAAGCATGCCTAAAATATGCAACAGTCATTTCAATACTGCTTTTGCAGATGGATGGGCAGAGTACTCAGCGGATTTGGCTAATGAAATGGGACTGTATAATGATTATGACTTATATGGAAGGTACCTGTGGGACCTGGTCCTTTGCACAAGGCTGGTGGTTGATACAGGACTCAATGCTTTAGGGTGGACTATGGACAGAGCAAGAGAGTTCATGAGACAGAACACAACCCTGACAGAGACAGAGATTTTTACAGAATCATTAAGATATGCAGTGGATATGCCGGGCCAGGCTTTGGCATACAAGATGGGAAGTCTTAAAATGCATGAGTTGAGACGAAAAGCGGAAATGACATTAAAGGATAATTTTAATATAAAGGATTATCATGAGGCTATTCTGCAATTAGGATCAGTGCCACTAAACATATTGGAAAAAAACATAAACAGATTTTTGACAGACAAATAACTTCTTCTAATGACTTGGGTCATAGTATTATTCAATATTAAAACCATGTAATTTGGTTAATTATGAAATTTGCATAATTAAGTTATACATGTATCAGCACAATATATTAAATGTTGACCATGGAAGCATATTGTATATTGTGTTGAAATCTATATTAGTGTAGTTACGCAGATTTCTTAACTAATAAAAGTAAAATGAGGAGGAGCGAAAATGAAAAAAAGAATTTTAAGTTTGGTGCTTGTTGTTGTAATTCTAGTATTTTCAGCAGCCTGTGGAAAGACAGATTCCGTACCGCAGCCAGCGGAGCAGGGATCAAGTGGAACGACAGAATACAGGGATACGATAAAAATCGGGGTTGACGTCGATCCAAATACATTGGATCCAAGACTTCAAACCAATGTAACTGTTATGAGAGTTGGAGAGCTGGTATTCAGCGGACTGGTAGAGCTTAATGAAAAGCTTGAGCCGCAGCCATGCCTGGCAGAAAGCTGGGAGCAGAAAGATGCCACCACCCTGGTATTCCATTTGAGAAAAGATATCAAGTGGCATGATGGTAATTCATTTACAGCAGCAGATGTAAAGTATACTTATGAAACTATACTTGATAAAGACTTTGGATCAGCTGCCAGGGCCAGATATGTGCCAATAAAGGAAATACTTACACCTGACGACTATACAGTGCAGTTCAACCTAAGTGAACCTTACGCTCCGATATTAACTTATATGGATCATAAAATAGTACCACAGAGTGCTAAGGACAACCCGGGCTTTGCAGAGAATCCTGTTGGGACAGGCCCTTATAAGTTCGTAAGCTGGAGTAAGAACAGTGTTATCAAATTAACTGCCAACGATTCATATTTTGACGGTGCACCGGCAACAAAGAATATAGAAATATATACTATACCTGACAATACAACAAGAGTATCTGCACTGGAAGCAGGAGATGTAGATTTTATTCATTCGCCGCTTTCACCGCAGGATATACCGAGAATGAAACAGAATGACAAGGTTGTAGTGCATCAGACCAGTGGTCTTGGGGTTACCTTTGTAAATTTCAACCATCAGTCTGAAATATTAAAGGATAGAAACGTAAGAACCGGTTTATCTTATATGATTGATAAGGATACAATATCAAGAGATATATATCAGAGCATGGATACTCCTGCAAACGGGCCTATTTTGCCGGCATCCTGGGCATATTCGGAAGATATCAAGGATAATCCGTATGATCCGGCAAAGGGCTTGCAGATACTAAATGATGCAGGCTGGAAGGATACTAATGGAGACGGAATACTTGACAAGGGCGGCAAGAAACTGACAGTAAAGCTGTCAACACATACAGAGGATCCCAACAGAATGCAAGCTTTGGAATTTATCCAGAATTCCTTTGCCTCAAATGGCATAGATGCTCCAGTAAGTACTTTCGAGTGGGCTACGTTCAGCTCAGACTTAACAGCCGGGAATTATGACATAAGTATAGTTGGATTGCTTAATATCAATGATCCTGACAGGGGACTATATATTCAGTTCCATACAGGTGGCGGACAGAATTACGGTAAATACAGCTACCCTGAATTGGACACTTTACTCGATAAGGGAAGGTCTACTTCCGACCAGTCTGAAAGAGCAAAGATTTATCAACAGGCTGCGCAGATGATCAATGACGAGGTTATGTGGAAAACCCTGGTATTCCAAGGCTATATAGCAATGTATAACAAGAATCTTGAAGGTTACACACCAATGCCCTCCGGTCAGATCTCTGCAATGAGAGATGCAAAAGTAAAAAGATAAATAGGTGATTATATGGTGAAATATGTATTCAACAGGATACTTCAAATAATACCGGTTGTATTAGGCATAACAGTACTTGTATTCTTTATAATGAGGATGATACCTGGAGATCCTGCAATGGTGATGCTGGGGCAAGATGCTACGCCTGAAGATATTGCCAGGATAAGGGCAATTTTGGGGTTGGACAGAAATATTTTTGTCCAACTCTTCTCCTACATCAAGAATATGCTGATGCTGGATTTCGGCAACTCCATATTCCTTAGGCAGCCCGTATTGGAGGTTATCAAGGCAAGCTTTCCTGCAACTATAGAACTTGCAGTAACAGCTCTGATAATATCCTTGATAATAGCAGTACCTTTGGGAATAATCTCAGCAGTAAAGCAGAACTCATGGGTTGATTATACAAGCATGGCTTTTGCACAGCTGGGAATATCAATGCCTGTCTTCTGGACCGGTGTTCTTCTGATACTGCTTTTCTCTGTTAAGCTTGGTTGGCTGCCTTCCTTTGGGAGAGGCGAATCTATAATTGAAGGACTGAAAGTATTAGTGACTACCGGCTCGGGAGAAGTACTTCTGGCGAGCTTGAAAAAGCTCATTTTGCCGGCAGCTTCCCTGGGGATAATGGGATCAGCCATGATATCAAGAATGATAAGATCTACTATGCTGGAGGTGCTGGACAGCGACTATGTAAGAACTGCCAGAGCCAAAGGGACTGTAGAAAGAAAGGTCATAATGAAGCATGCCTTCAGAAATGCATTGCTTCCTGTTGTAACAATAGTAGGCTTGCAGTTTGGAACTTTATTGGGAGGTTCGATTATAACGGAATCTGTATTTGCCTGGCCCGGTATTGGAAGGATAATTGTTACTGCCATATCCCAGAGAGATTTCCCCCTGGTACAGGGAGGGGTTATATTTCTGGCAACAACCTTTGCGGTAATGAACCTGTTAGTTGACGTTTTATATGTAGTAATAAATCCTAAAATCCGTCATTAGAGGTGAACCATGAAATCTTTATTTTTAAAAAGACTATTGAATAACAAATCTGCAGTCATAGGCGGAGTAATAGTAATCATCGTTATAATGTGTGCGTTGCTGGCTCCGGTGATATCCCCCTATGACCCCTATACGATGAATATGCCGGATAGATTGCAGGGGCCTGGTGGTAGCCATCTGCTGGGAACGGACCAATTCGGAAGAGATTTGCTGACAAGACTCATATACGGTGCCAAGGTATCCTTGCAGGTTGGTGTTATAGCTGTCGGGTTGGCAATGTTTGTGGGAGTATTTTTGGGATTGATTGCAGGCTACTACGGTGGCTGGACCGATAAAATAATAATGAGGTTTGTAGATATTTTTCTGGCATTCCCGATAATATTGTTGGCAATTGCTTTTGTTGCGGCTTTGGGACCAAATACCAGGAATGTAATGCTTGCTCTGGGAATGGTGTATTGGACTTCCTATACAAGGGTTGTCAGATCAAGTGTTTTATCAATAAAGGAAGAAGAGTATATCATGGCCGCCATCACTACAGGAGCTAGTGATATAAGAATAATATTTACTTACATATTGCCTAACGCTCTGGCGCCTATAATAGTTATGGCTACTCTGGGACTGGGCACTGCAATAATAAGTGAGTCAACCTTGAGCTTTTTGGGCTTGGGAGTACAGCCGCCGACAGCGAGCTGGGGTTCAACCCTTGCTTTTGGTTTGAAATTCATAAGAGATGCTCCGTATTTATCAATTTTCCCAGGTTTGGCAATAATGCTTACAGTATTGGGCTTCAACCTGCTTGGTAACGGCTTGAGAGACGTTACAGACCCGAAGCTGACCAGAAAATAACAGATAAGACATAAAAGGAGAGAAAATAATGAATAACTATAAATATTATGAGTTGCCGGTATGCTATATGGCCAATGGCTTGGAGCTTAAGCTTCCGGTTCATAAGTTTTCAGGAGGAAAAGGTCCTGTTGTCGGACTATCGGCATCGGTACATGGAGATGAAACAATAGGTGTTGAGATTCTAAGAAGGTTATTCGAGGAATTGAAGGGCATGGAAATAAATGGTACGGTAAAAATAATGCCGACAGCAAACCCTTTGGCTTTTGAGGAGGCTAAAAGAAACAATCCCATCGACAGGAATAATATGAACAGGATTTTCCCGGGCAGATATGACGGTACTCTTACTGAAATTCAGGCAAGAATTATGGCAGATAAGTTTTTGGACGGCTTGGACGCATATGTAGATGTTCATGCAGGAGGGCAGGATCCGGTTGTTGATTATGCTTACATAACAAATGACGAAGGTTTCTCAAGGTCCTTCCTGTCAAAAATATTATACAGACCAAAAGAGGACTATATTGGGACAACTTCAACCTACACAAAGCCAAAAGGAATATCAACAGTAACGGTAGAATGTGGTGGAGGACCCAACGACAGCTATTATGTAGAAAAGGGAGTAAAAGGTCTTCTTAACATGTTGAAATACAAAAAAGTAATACCTGGTGAAGCAGAAATCAGAAGGAATCAGATAGTGGTTGACCACATAGAACATGTAAATCCTCATCATGGCGGACTGTTCGTACCCGGTCTGAAATACAGCCAGATGAATACTATAGTTGAAGGCAAAGTAACCCTTGGCAAGATATATAATCCTATGACGCTGGAGCTTCTGGAAGAAATAAAAGCGCCTTATGACAGAAATCTTATTATACTCATGCGAGGCAGTGTCAACACAATACTTCCCGGGGACTTCTCTTTCATGATAGGTGATTTGAGTACGGCGGAAGGTGAATTTTAATGAAGTTTGGCTATTCTCAAAAGGACTTCAAGCTGGCTGAGAAATATGTGCACACCGTGTTAGGCATGGATGAGCTATTCAGAAAAAATCTTGCCGACAGTGAGGCATCCTTTTCCTCAGAAGGATTGGTACCTGTTATTTTAACAAAGATAGAAAATAAGCCGGTAAGCGGATGGCTGGAAGCGAAAGAAGCTTTAAAAGGTCTTTATGAAGAGTATAAAACATTAGAAAACGATATCAGAAGAAATTATATGTCGGAGCAGATAGCATCGACAATGCTTTTAGGTGAGTGGGTTTTTGAAAAAAATGATTTTGAATATAGATATTTGGTCCAGAATTTGCTGCAGGTAGACCCAAATCCTGTGACTGAGAACCAGAGAAAAATGCTTCACAGGAAATTGGATATGCTTTTGTCCAACAAGAACTACAAGGGGAGTCTCAAAGACAAGGTGGAGGCATGGCGCAAGGAGCACGCAGTAGAGAAAGCTTCTCTTGGTCCGGTATTGAAAGAGCTCATAGAGGCAGCAAAGGAGCAGACAGTGGAGTTCGGTATAAAAGAGGTTGCGGACATAAGTATAGAGCCTGTGGTAGTTCACGATGTTCCTTATAATGCATATATCGATTTCTTGGGAAATCAAATGTTGATAAACGGTGATTTGGAGCATACCTATGAGGATCTTAAACACCTCATAACACACGAGACTTTTCCTGGACATACCGCCCATATGGAGGTAAGGAGACAAAGGGTGGAGGCAGGAGATATTCCTTTAGATGCTGCTCTTGTATTCACAAATACGGCAAGCAGTTCAATATTTGAAGGCATTGCCGATAATGGGGCAAGATTCTTGGAATGGGATAAGCCCTTGGATGACCAGATAAACCAGCTTATTCAAGCTGCTAAAAGCACAGCTTCTTATGGGGCAGCACATATGCTCCATGAAGAAAAAAAGGGTGTTGAAGCAGTGAAGCAGTACTTGAGGGACTATGCCTTCATGAATGAGGCTGCAGTGAACTCAAGAGTAAGGTTTATATCACATCCATTCAGGAAAACCTTTATGTATGCTTATTGGAGAGGAAATGAAGCAGTTTACAGGGCGTACAAAAATGTATCAAAGGAACAGTTTCCCCAGTTTATCAGTTATCTTTACGGGAATATGCACAGTGCCAATACAGTAAATCAATTCAATACGATATTTTAGGAGGATACTATGGAAAAATCAAAACAACTGTATGATAGGGCCATTAAAAGCGTGCCCTACGGAGTACATTCAAATTCGAGATACAGAGTACCCCACCCGATATATTTCAAAAGCGGAAAGGGAGCATATTTGTATGATGTTGACGGTAATGAGTATATTGATTTGAATTGCGGTAATGGAGCGGTAATGCTTGGACATGGAAATGAGGAATTCGAAAGAAGATTTTATGAAAATCTTAAAGAGTGCAGCGGTCTGACAACCGGTTCGGAAACAGAACTGGCAGTGAAGGCTGCAGAGGTTTTCAGAAAAATATTCCCTGTAGACAAGGTGAGGTTCACCAATACCGGCACTGAGGCAATTACCCATGTCATGCACATGGCAAGAGCCTATACAGGCAAGAATGACTTTGCATTGATAGAAGGTGCCTACAATGGTTGGACTGATTATGTAAATATAAGCAATTTTCCGAGCCTGAACGAAGTGGGAGACGCCAAGAGGCCTAATGCTGTACCTGGTTCCGGAGGACTTGATAAAAAGGCGATAGATTCATCTCTGATTATCCCTTTCAACGACTTGGAGGCTTCAAAGGAATTATTGACTGAAAATAAAGACAGAATCGCTGCGCTGATTCTTGAGCCTGTAATGATAGACGTAGGTTTTATAGAACCGGAAAAGAGCTATCTGCAGGGTTTGAGAACAATTTGCG